>JAITBC010000369.1 GCA_031283785.1 Tannerella sp.
ATATCCTGCCACGCTCATCCGCCCGTCCCGGTCGACCGGATTGGTTTTCGTGACCACCGCTTTATCAATAAAATCCTTATGAGGCGCAATATATCCCGAATCGCTGGCACGACAAAGAAATACGCTATCTAATGTAAAAATATGACCGAAACCCAGCGCAGGGTCGCCTGTACCGTTCACATCCACGCCGACTTCGATTTTGGCCATGGCGCGAATCATGGTAATCAGCGGTACGGTTTTTCCCGTCTCCAGATGCCCTTGCGGAGTAAACGTAAGAGTCTCATTCATTTGCCCCCACATCGGAATGCCATCACTTGCACTTGTAGGCGCCGTATGCCACGGCGTTCCGGAAAATTTCAACTGCGCGACAAGATCCGTTACCGTACTTGTTCCTTCCGTCAGCGACAGATTCAATCCGTGCGGAATATTGGCCACACATATCAGGCGCTGCCCTGTGAGAGGCCTCGTCTTAAGCGTTACTACGGCTCTGTACGTCGTATCATTCGAAAGAGCATGAATACTGTCCTTGGGTACGGATACCCGGTAGAGATATGTGTCAGTCATTGCATGGCTTGACGAGGTATTTTCAAAAACAAACACCTCCATCGAATCTATTTTCTTTTCTTCTCCATCCGTAAACGCTCTTGTCCAAAGAGTTCCACTATTCATTTTCGGAAACACAATCTGAAGAGTCACTTTGCCCGGTTCGTCTTCCACAGGGAACGGCGGATTCGGATCAATGTTGATGGTGTTTTCCGACACACATGCCGTCACGGAAAGAAAGACCATTATATATAATATCCACTTTTTCATACAAATATTTCTCTCTCATATTTATTTTAGCTGACTGTCACTTTGATCCGCTTGGTTATTTTGCCAACTATTATATCAATGTAATGTGAACCCGAAGTAGCTGTCGTTTTCACCCTGAATTCCAACGGACCGGAATCTTGCCTCTGAAGGGAAGATGCATAACCGGTGCCGTCTCGAAGTTCAAGATCGCCGCTTACGGTAGCGCGCCATCCCTCCCGATGATTCGTTTCTATTCTCACTACAGCTGTCTCTCCCTTAGTCACATGAAATTCCCCCTGACTGATATTCAGCGTATAATTGTCGATATCCTCCGGACCCAACCCAACTTCCTCCCAGTTTGCCACTTTCAGATACACGTCCAAATCCTCCTTACCCGTCAAGCCGAAATTTTTTATCATCGCAGTAATGATATAGTGCGTATTTCGCTGAATACTCAAATCATAAATGTCTCTCCGATGACCATTTGGCAAAATGCTGTCGCCACTCATAAACTTGCTGCCGTGTTTCAGCCCTTCACCCAAAATCAGCCGGTATGTTTTTGCAACGTCGGGTTGATTCTCTACGTTCACCCTGATCGATAAATAGGTGTATAAACTGGTGTCATTCGGCAAATATTCAGGAATAAAAAAACTCACTGTATCTTGAAATTTATACGCATCTTTCTCATAATTCGACATCGGCCACCCGGATACCAAAGAAATATTGGGATAAAAGGGAGCGAGTGCATCATGAAATTCTCCGGTAAAGCGTTCCGGCAACCAGAGGGAGTCACCGCTATAAGGGGTGGCATATAACCAGGAATAAGACGGTATTCTCCTAAGTTTGAGAGTATCCAGCACCAGTGGCGTACCTCCGTTATTCTGATCGGAAAACTGGCAAATCAGGTAGAGCGTCACTTTCGCAAAAATCCGCTTTACCGTCACAGGATATGGATCTGCCGGCGGATTGGGACTGGTAAGATCTATCGACGTATTCCCGCTCTCATCTACAAAAACATTTCTATGTATCCCGAACATGGGAATCGGCCAAGTCGCATCCGCTTCCGGCAACTGTGTTGCATTTTGTGAATAATATTCATATCTGACGTTCCTTAATGTCGCTTCTGTTTTTATGGTGTCCAAACGCCAACTGCTCCGTTCGTTGGCGATCAGGTAAACATTCAGAGAGCCTGTCGGTACAATTTCTACAAACGTAGGATGGTTGGGATCGGTATAGGGCGCCGGGTTTTTAGGCTGATCGGTATTCAGCACAAAATTACCGTTTGCCTTAAATACAATCATCCTGGATTTAATGATGCTATCCTGCACGTTATCTCCTCGTGTCATCGGGACATGCAAAATCCCTTTTGCTTCCACCACAGGAACCTCCCCTCCTCCATCCGAAAACTCCGATACGCAGGAAGAAACGCCCAATATCATCAGGCATGTCCACAGCAAATTATATAACGCCTTCATATTCTTTCCTGTACTTAATAATTACATCTGCCATACATTATTCCGGAACTACATCGGTTACATAATACTCCCATCCGTTAATCGTAATAGAGGCAGTCATAAAATTTCTTATATCAAAGGTGACTTGTATCACAAAATCATCTTCTATCGACAAATCCCATCGCCTGTTGGAGATGTACGAGAGCAGCATGTCGACCAGGCTTGTATCGAGTAATGTTCTGACTTGGCCTGCATTATCGGTCATCGTATAGATGAGTTGCGACTCGGTAGATTTATCCTGTATTTCACGGATCACCACAAACTCCGAAACCCGATTTTTTTGTTCATCTTCATGGGTTTGAGGGATATACGTCACTTTTGTGTTTTCAGATATCCGATTGTCCATAAACCGTAAACCTGCATTTCGCGAAATAATATGACAGTCGAATTGTTTCCCTTCGCTCTCCTCACCACTAAGCCCGGATGCTATCACGGTTATCTTTTTCGTATCTTTTATCAGGTCAATCGTATACACCTGCTCTTCCTGAAGAGCAGGCCGTACGTTCATTCTCAATGCGCCATAATATAAACTGTCCGGAAACTCCAGTACGCGGTGATCGGCTCCGACCTTTTTGAATTTAAGATCCAGTTCATTCGCCCGGGTCTGCCCCGGTACAAGCGCAGGCACTTCATAATCTTCACCCAAGTTTCCCCAGACAACAAAATCGTAGGTGCCCGCCTTCAATAACAGCGGGATGGTATAACCGTTATACAAGGCTCCCCTCGAAGGATAGGCGCCTACAAACGTCCCCTCCGAATCAAATACATACAACGTCAATTTACTTACTCTTTCTCCCAGAAGGTCTGTTTCGTCCTTATTCATAGTGTACTGGACACGTATACCCAACCCGCATTCGCCCAAATTATCTCTTACACATCCCTGTATCACGAATAAAATGACCGTTATGCACATGGCTATACTCCTTATTTTCTTACTGCTTCTCTGCTTCTTTTTCATACGAACCCTTTTTTATACGATATTATACTACACTAAAAATTCAAAACTCTTTTCCCGTCTGTTACGAAAATAGCGGGAAGAGAGGGTTTTCTCTCCCTTCCCGGTTTAAAATTAATGATTGATAATTATTACTCTCCCGGTTGAACGGTCCAAGTAACTACACGCCATGGATCAATTGTGATCGAAGCAGTTATATAAGTCTCACCAGCTTCGGTAATATCCGTGGGCGGAAAGTTCAAATCATCCAGATCCGGAGCGCCTATCCCTTTAAACTGGGTGATATTCGCTGTATAGGCATGATTCCGCTTTACACCGGTCTTGTTGGGAGCAGCTGCTGTCGGATCTTCCAAACGAACAGCATAATAACATGTTCCGTGATCATATTCGGCAATCAGCGCCCTGCTCGGATCACTGTTTTTCTGCAAGTCATATTTTAAACTGTCAGCAGGAATTCCCGGGAATCTCTTATAATTGGCCTCATCAAATCCCGCAGCGCCGCCTTGTCCGTTGTTCAATATATATGCCACCTTGTATGCCGTTAATCTGTCCGTAAAGAAAATCCTGTCCGAAAGACCGTTCGCTCCGGCTACCCCGCGAAGCTGATACAACTTCCCATAGTGCGGAGCGGCAGTACCGGCAGGAACTACATAAGGCGCTGAAGCTCCCCGGTACCAGAAGGCATCAGGTACAGTAAAGGTCCTTGTCAACGGGGAAAATCTAATTGAATCGGTGGGAGTGCCGGCGGGTTGAGCAAACGCACCATTAATCAGAATATAACCTGTATCCACCCGAAATTCTCCCTGTATTGCGAAATCCGACGCATTCCCTTTCATGTGGACATCATGCGTATTTTCAGTTAGATAATGGGATACGACACCAGTCGCGTTTGCGGACAGAGTCACCCAATCAGCGATAGGGCTAAAGTTATAGAAATATTTATCAAACTCAGTCTGCGCAGATGACGTACTCAATTTGTCGTAATAAGGCGATACCGGATAATTACTTAACGGCAGTCCCGTTGATGCACCGGGGGTAGTAAGTACATTGTCGCTTACAAACCGCTGGAACAGATACAACGAACGGTTAACCGCCAACAGGGTGTATTTCAATGTATTGGCATCAATAAACCCGGTACTGTCCGCTGTCTTGGGAGAACTAAGAGCAACCGGAGTTGCCGCAGCTGTAGCGTTATACATAATTCTGGCTTTGGCCACGGCCCTTTGAATAGCTATCTGAAGCGTATTGCTCGTACTGTTCGGATCAGTAAGCGCACTCGGCGTTCCCGTGTTCGAAGTAGTAGAATCAACATTCGCATAGAGCGTCTTGATCGAATAGCCATCAATTGCATTACTCATGATGTACCCTCCTGAACTTACCAGCGTAGTTAATGCATTAATATTCGCTGGAGCAGCAGTGGGCAACGCAGAGAGCATCGAACCATTAGTACCCTCCAAATCATAAATTTTGGTAGCAAACTGCGCAAAAGTCGTTGTGCGAGGAATAATTCCAGTAGCCTCATCCACAGCAGCACTAAGCGTTGTATTCAATTTTGCATTGGCAATAACCAGAATCCGCTTTTGCCCCGATGTAACTTTTACGGTTTTCGACTTAGCGATATTCACATTTGGTGTACCTGTCGTTCCTGTATAAGTTAAATCCACACTTTGATTCACCTCACACGTGTCGTTTACACCGGTACCCTTAAAAATGATCAACCGAATCTCCGTCAAATTCGCGTTTTCACCCCCATCAGCGGTTAACGCTCTTGTTCCCGAATTGTCGCCTTCGCTTACCGTAAAGCTAAACGTAGCATAGGTAGGGATTCCTTCCACGACTTTCGTCGGATCGACTTCGCCACCAGGATTGGGGGCGGGTCCTTCACCATCACTGACACAGCCAGTGATTCCAACTGCCAAGAAGGCAGCATACACAAAAAATTTAAACATTCTTTTCATTTTACAGTCAATTTAAATAAAACAATTAAAGATAAAAAATTATTTCTCATTTATTATTTCGATTTTAATTCGTGTCGAAAACGACGGTCTTCCTCTTTATTCGGACGCTTGCCTGCATTTTGTTTTTTATCATCCTTCCTGCCGGCTCATGTCCAGAGTATCCACTATCTTTTTCAACAACCATAATACATTCTAACTTACACTCTCGTTTTTAATTTTTAATTATCAACTTTTTTTTACTACTCTGTTATTCCCTAAAACTCACGAACAATATCCTGCCTGTCGCCACGGAATATCAAAAGCGCTACCCTGACCGGTATCCGGATATGCCTTCCTCTTCCGATGAAGCTCCTACATTAATATATTGTTCCTCCATTCCACACTCTATTCAGGGACTCATTTTCAAATGGAAATACATTCCCTGAACCTGATCAGGTTTTGAAAAAATGAATCCATCCTCTTTCTCAAGATTCGGATACTTCATTTTATCGATGCAAATTTAGCGCTGTTTTTTATAGGCGAACAAATTAAGACCCAAAAAAAGCGTAACGTATATTAATACATATTACCATATTGATGTTCTGCAACTTGCAGTTCGTTTTTTTCGATATTCATCCCCAAAAGTCTAAATTCGCACAAAAAAAATGGTGATTTCAGCCGTTTTTATTACTACGAAAATAGTGTTTTAACAGTCAGAAAATCATTACTCAGATAAATTAACACTTGTTTTTGACTTATTTGCTCCCGGAAACGTGTTTTTTCGCGATAATTCTCTTGCATGAATCTTATTCATCGACCCAAGAAATGCATACATACCCGTTATTTGTTTCCAAATCATATCAAAATCCTCCATTTATATTAATTCCGTTGTTAATCATATTTATACGTATCCATTTAGCATACCGCACAGGAGTATTGCAAATACCGTGCCAATGATGCGCCTGCCTGATTTATTCGAAGAAATCAACGCGACGCCATTTTCAGTATATATCGCTCGTACACGCTTAATTTGTTGATTTACAGTTATGGAAAATGATAACCGTATCTGCGTCCGGGCGACTAAAATATGAAACAATATGACAGAAAGTCCGAAGTCTGTCATTCGCATCAATAATTGAGTTACTTTTTATCGGGCTACGCTCGCGGAGTTGGGGGACTTATTACCTCGTATCTTTGTGCACGAAAACACAAGGGTTCGATTCTTAACAAATGTTGTATATTTGCGGAGCATCGGAGGAGAGCAGACAGGAAAATTACCCGGATACGTATCAGCATACGATATCGTGAATAAGAGAATCCGCTGCTCTGCGTTTCCCCTCATTTGGACAGTTTGCTTTAGGTCTATCCCTTTCCGAATACAAGTGATTGAGGTTCACGGATATACCCAAGCTTTCATAGCTCCTCTTACCTTCTTTCGTAATACGAAGCATAAGAGGATGCTCCCCATTTGATAACGTCTTTATACTGTACGCGATATTGTTTTATGCATAAAGAGGTGGTTAGTGGTTAGAAAAAAAAGTGCAACAGCACCTCCGCAGGGCTTTAGCCCAATCCCCCCCACATTGCCGTCCGTTTTAACTCAATGTCATCAAGTTAAGATTTTGTTCCGGCATCCCGCCAGGGATGCATCGCTCGGTAGATAAACCGG
>JAITBC010000389.1 GCA_031283785.1 Tannerella sp.
CAGTACCGTTAAACAGAGGACTTGCCGCGAGAGTTAAAGTTTGCGCTTTCACAGCAAGAGCTATGGCTTTGGTCGGTCGTCCCATTTCGCGCATCTGGTCTTCTATGCGCTCCGGTAAATCTTCCACTGCTTCATCAAGCAGGGAAACAATATATTCCACAACATCGTCTATCGGTTCGCGATATATTTGTGCGTCTTCCCCTTTAGCGCTGACAGGACGGTTTTCTTTGATTACAGGAACAGGTCCGTACATGCGAAGCAGCCAGAAATGATAAAATGCTTTGATAAACTTCACCTCTGCAACCCACCGGATACGCTCTTCATCGCTCAAATCGTATGGTTTATGAATGTTTTCGATGAAAATATTGCAATCGCTCAAAGCCGTAAACAAAGCTCTTCCACCTCTTACAAGTTCACCTCGATTAATAGCCTGCTGGCTCGACCAGTAATTAGCCAACGGAACTTCCGTTCCCTGATTACCTCTGGCAATATACCAGAGCACCGGGTCGATATAATCTATCGGATCTATAATCCAAATTTCATCGCCTCCCAACAAAGCCGGATTACTGCTGGCAGAAGCAAAAGAAGGCAGATATGAAAAACATCCGTACAGGAATCTCTCTGCTTCATAGCGGTTTTTAAATCCATCATCTATTGTGGGAATATTATCCGGAACTACATCTAAATAGTTACAGGAAAAGATAAACATACATGGTATCAGTATAAGATACCGGTAAATTCTATTAACTTTATTTGTTTTCATATTGATTTAAAATGAAATATTTATACCTAAATTAATTACTCGCTGCAACGGATAGCCCAATCCATTACCGCCCATTTCCACATCCCAGAGTTTGAATTTGCTGAACAGCAGCAGATTCGTGCCGCTTACATAAAAACGGGAGGAACTCAGTCCGAGTTTACTGTTCCACTTTTGCGGTAAAGAATACCCGATTTCAGCGCTTTTAAGGCGAAGAAAGGCGCTGTTTTTCATAAACCACGTACTTCTCTGATTATTATTGGTTATAAGTTTGTTCGACAATCGTGGCCATTCTGCATACGGGTTTTGCGACAGTTCCGACCAGTAATCGTCGGCAATGAATTTCGCCAGACCGGTTTCGAGAATTCTTCCGTCGGATGTTTGCTGGACAAAAGGCGACATTGCGGCAGCGTCAATCCAGAAGGAAGAACGCGCCGAACCCTGAAAAAATATGGAGATATCCAGATTTTTGTATCCTGCCGAAAGTCCGAAACCGTAATTTATTTCGGGAGTAGTGGGACGACCTATGGGAACCATGTCTAATTCATTAATCACATCGTCGTTGTTGATATCCCTGTATTTAATGTCGCCTGCCATATATTCGCCGAAATCCTGACGTGGAGCATTTGCAACATCGTCTTCATCAATAAACAGGCGTTCGGCTACATATCCCCACTGTTGCGAAAGAGCATTTCCCATTCTTGATCTCCATGGAACATTTATGGCGGCATAGTCCGGTTCTTCGTAATACTCATAAGTCGACCGGGCGTATGTGAAATTAGCCCTGCCCACAAACCATGTATCTTTATTTATGGACTGATTATAATCTATTGAGACGTCCACTCCGTTTCCGTTGGCTTCGCCCACATTGACCTGCGGAGTACGCCACAATCCCATTTCGACAGGTATATCCGCTCTTGACTGGAGTATGTTGATGCGGTGTTCGCGATAAATATCCGCCTGAATTTCCACCTTGCCTTTGAACAGTCCGAGTTCTACACCCAAATTGGACTTGTACGCTATTTCCCAGCCGATTTCCGGATTCGGATAATTTGAGATTAATACTCCGTTGTAGCTGACTCCGCCACTGGCAGAAGAGAAATTAGAGCCGGTAAGAAAGTTGCCGCCTCCGCCGGGCGTCACATTCGAAAGATAGAAAAACCGGGTTGAACCGATTTCATCATTCCCGACCAAGCCATAAGTAATACGGAATTTCAACTTGGAAATCGCTTCTTTCAGACCTTCCGTCCAGAAAGTTTCGTTGGAAAGATTCCATCCTGCTCCGAAAGAAGGGAAAAAGCCCCAGCGATGTCCTTTGTCAAATTTTTCGGAACCGTTATATCCAAAATTAAATTCTGCAAAATATCGGTTATCGTACCCGTATGTAAACCGCCCCGACAATCCGAGATTTCTCTGCGGTAAAGATTCCGATAAAGTGAGAGCATTGGCTGTTATCGAATTGCGTATAATACCAACTAACATTCCGCTGGTTGCATGTTTCTCGGAGAATGTCCGGTTATAGGCTGCGGAAGCTTCTCCGTAAAACGAACTGTTTACTGTTTTATATCCCGGATTGTAAGTGATATACTCGTTTCCGACATTCAATTCCGATAACATGTATTCATCTGTAAACCGGTTATACTGCATAATCTGGTAATAAAACGGCGAATATGCCCTGCTCACGTCAAACGCCGAATTTCGGGTAGTATTTCCCAGCAGACGGGCTGTCAGCCCTTCAATCCATTTTCCGAAATTCTGTTTCAATTCCAGTTGAGCGACCATCGAAGCCTTGCTTTCCTGTCTGTAACCGCGAAGCATTTCGGCATAAGGATTCATGTAATTAGCGCTTTCATGTCCTCCGAATAAAATATGAGATACTTTCTCATAAGTCTTGTCTGGTTCGAAATATGCCGGAAAACGTACGGGACTTACCTGAAGAATCTTCCTGTACATGTCGTTACCGCCTGTAATCGGTCCCGTGTAATCGTCGAAAGTTCCGCTCATGCGTACAATGGCTTCCGTTGTTTTCGTAAGATTGATATTGATATTCGACCGAAGCAGATACTTTTTATAATCAATGTTATTGTTAAAATTGTTTCGTTTATCTACTTTCAAAATACCATTATCCTGCGAAATTGAACCGGCAATATAATAACGTGCAACCGTACCGCCGCCCGAAATATTCAGGTTGATTCTCTGATTGGAAGTCATATCCTTAGTAAGCATGTCCATCCAGTCGACTGCAGGATATACATACTGATTCCTGTCCGGAAGCATAGTGTTGTCTATCTGGTTTTGAGAATAAGGTATCGGATCCAGTGAATTACGGGTAGATACTGCTTCATTTGCCAAACGCATGTACGTAATCGGGTCTGCCATTTTAACAGTGGCAGTAGGTTGAGAAAAAGAATTTTCAGCCCGGATTGAGACCTGTACTTTTCCTTCTTTCCCTTCCTTAGTCATAACCAGAATTACTCCGTTCGCTCCTCTCGCTCCATACAGAGCGGTTGCGGTTGCATCTTTTAAAATGGAGAAACTTGCAATATCGTCAGGATGTATTTTTGCAAGGTCGGACGAAGATACTTCAACATTATCAATCAGAATCAGAGGGTCAACTTTTCCCGCTCCAAAATTGGTAATGCCTCGAATAAAAAACTCGGCATTATCTCTGCCCGGTTCTCCGCTGGTCTGATACGAAATCATTCCTGCAATGCGACCGGCAAAAGCAGTAGTAAGGTTACTCGAAGGAACGACCAAATCCTTGACATTGACGGTTTGAATGGCGGATATCACGCTCTCTTTCTTCTGCGTACCGAAAGCCACGATAGTTACATCTTCCAGTTCTACCGCTTCTTCTTTCATGATAACCGTGATAACGCGACGGTTACCTACTTTAACCTCCTGAGCTGTATAACCTATCATGGAAAATACCAGAACAGCGCTGTCGCCCGGAACAGTGATGCTGTATTCTCCCTTGCTATCCGTTATCGTTCCCTGAGTCGTATTACGTATTGCTACATATACTCCGGATAACAACTCATTGTCTTTGTCATACACCGACCCGTTGATTCGGATACCCTGCTGGGAATAAGACGGTAAATATGACATACCTGCTAACAGTATTAATAAAACTGTTTTAATTATAAATAATTTTTTCATGCATTTTAATTTTAAAATTTTACATTAACTTGTTACTATTTAAATAAATAATTAGAAATATTATTACAGGCCTACTCGCTTGCAGCTTCTCGCCTGTCCTACGGTTAATTTGATATATATTTCATTAGCATTAATTTTTAAAAGGTTATTAATAAATATTTCTGTCCGTTATCATAAGGAAACTTCTAAAAACACTGTATTTTTCCGGGACTGTTTCTGCGATGAAAAGCCCTGTGCGACTTTGTGAACACTGTGCGCCTGGAGGGAGAAAATCCCATACAGACGTAGATCTCATTAAAAAGATTCCGGTTTTACGTCGCTCATAACAGTTTTTAGAAGTTTCCA
>JAITBC010000411.1 GCA_031283785.1 Tannerella sp.
TCGGTTGTTATACAAATCTCTGGACAGACTTTGAAGGAATGTCTTTCTTCCTGGCTTTCGAAGAGTTATCGGATAACGGATGGGATCGAAATACGAACGATCTGCAGAAACTGTCGCAGGGAGCCAATGATGCACAGAGCTCATTCGTTCGAACTGTATGGGCTACATGTTACAGTGGAATTTCCCGATGCAATTACCTGATTGACAATCTTCCTAAAGTAGACGGTATTGTAGATGCAGGTATACTTTCACAGGCAAAAGCGCAGGCTCAGTTTCTGAGGGCGTACTATTACTCATACCTGCTCGATCTTTATGGCGACGTACCTTTGGTTCTTGAAACGATTTCGCTCGACAATGCTGAAATCCCACGTTCTCCGAAAGAAGAGGTACTGAACCAAATCTTTAAGGATTACGATGAAGCGGCGGCTGTACTCGGTACGGCAAACAAACCGACCTGCGGGCGTCCCACACGCCAAGCAGCCCTTGCACTGAAAGCACGGATCGCTTTATACACCGAGAAATGGGGTGTAGCAATTGCAGCCGCGTCCGAAGTGATGAAGCTGGAAGGCTCCGAGGTTATCCTTGATCCGAGTTTTCCGAATCTGTATACCTATGAAGGTCAGGATTCCAAGGAAATCCTGTTTTCGATCCAATATTTATTCGGATTCAAGGTGCATCCTATTTTCAGGCTTTTTGGAGGTAGAAACGGTGGAGGAAATGCCAATAAAGTTCCCTCTTACCAGTTAGCAGATTCTTATGAATGTAAAGACGGGCTTGCAATCGACGAGTCTCCATTATATAATCCCGCGAAACCATGGGACAACCGCGACCCGCGTCTGGCATGGACGCTGGCGTTACCCTCTTCGGGATATTCCGACTGGCTGAACGAACCGGGGTGCATCTTTCAGGGTTTTCAATTTGAAACGCATCGCGATAGCGTCAAATGCTGGAACTACCATACATCGCCCCCTTCGCGTGTAGATAATCAGGATGCGTTGAATGCATACGCTTCTTTCTCCGGCCTCAACTGGCGTAAATATGTGAATGATCAAAACTACGGTGATGTAAATAACTGCGACAACAATACGATTGTTATCCGTTATGCTGAGGTGTTGTTGATCTATGCTGAAGCGAAAGCAAAAGCCGGCCAGGCCGACGCCTCCGTATACGCCGCTTTGAACAAAATCCGCGCCCGTGCGGGAATGCCGGCTATAGAGCAGACAACAGCCGGCGAACTGTTCTATGCCATAGCGCGTGAACGCCGCCACGAATTATCGGGTGAGGGACAAAGGCTTTCGGACATTCGCCGCTGGAAGATTGCAGAAAAAGTAATGAATGGGTTTTTACTGGGAAGGATGCAAAAATCTTATCCCACAAAGGCGCCGGTAATCGACCAATGGGGAACTCCCGACTATGATGCTGCCGGTATCCCGATAGCATCCGAAGCAAATGACCCCAATACATCCATGCGTACCGTTGATAAACGCATGTTTAAACCGAATAAGGATTACCTCTGGCCTATCCCTTACCTGGAAAGGCAAACCAATCCGAGTTTAACCCAAAATCCCAATTGGGAATAGCTATTCAATATAGGTTGATTGCGGGAGTGTCATCTCCTTGCAATCAACTTATTAAAATAAAATCCTATTTTTTGCTGTTTATCGAAATATATTCCTATTTTTACGGTTCAACATGAAATATAAATATTAACAAGGAAGGCAATTCATTCGGTACCGATCGGGAATATCTTTGTGAAACTGCTTTTTTCACATTAAAAAAGAAAATTATGCTTCCAAGAAAAACTATTCTGACACTAAGCCTGAGTTTTATCTTATTGATACTAAATTATTCAGGTATATTCGCACAAAATAAAAAGTATGATGTGGTCATTTACGGCGGCACTTCTGCCGGAATTGCATCGGCCATCCAGACATCCAGAATGGGAAAATCGGTAGTGGTCATCGAACCGACCCATCGCATAGGAGGACTGACAACCGGAGGTTTGGGTGCTACCGATATCGGAAATAAACATGCAATTGGGGGGATATCCCGTGAATTTTATCAAAATATCCGGAAATACTATGTTGATCCTAAAAACTGGAAATGGCAGGATAGAAACGAATACTTAGATGAAAGGAAGACCAAGACAGAAAAGAGTGAAGACGCCATGTGGACATTTGAGCCGTCCGCTGCCCTGAAAGTATACCATCAAATGCTTTCCGGCAAAAAAATTGATATCGTATACGGTGAAAGATTGAACAGGGAAAGCGGCGTCACTAAGAAAGACGCCAAAATCGAATCGATTGAAATGGAGAACGGTACAAAATATACCGGAAAAATGTTTATCGACGCAACCTACGAAGGAGACCTCATGGCCGCAGCGGGCGTCAGTTACCGGGTAGGCAGGGAATCCAACCGCGAGTATGGCGAAACATTGAACGGGGTGCAGGCCAATAAAATAAGCGCTACCCTCAAGTGGACATTGTCACTAAACGCGTATAATCACAATTTCATCGACAGGGTCGATCCCTATATCATCAAAGGCAATCCCGAAAGCGGACTCCTGCCCTATATTACTAAAGGCCCTCCGGGCGTGGACGGCGAAGGCGACGACAAAATACAAGCCTACTGCTTCCGTATGACGCTGACCGATCATCCCGGCAACCGTATTCCTTTCAAAAAGCCCGAAAACTATAACGAGTTGAATTATGAGTTGCTTTTCAGGAACTATGAAGCAGACAACGGGTCGGAGGCGAATCAGACGCCCTGGATCAATTCGCCGATGCCGAACAGGAAAACCGATACAAATAACAGAAGAGGATTTTCTACGGATTTTATCGGACAAAATTATGATTACCCGGAAGCGTCTTATGAAGAACGTGAAAAGATTGTACAGGCTCACAGGGACTACCAACAGGGATTGATGTGGACGCTGGCCTACCATCCCAGGATTCCCGAAAAGATGAGAGCCGACGTATCGAAATGGGGCACATGCAAGGATGAATACGAGGAAGGAAGCGACGGATGGCAACAACAACTTTATATCAGGGAAGCAAGACGTATGATGAGCGATTACGTGATGACCCAAAAAAACTGCGAAAGGATAGATAAAATAGAAGACCCGGTCGGCATGGGCGCTTACGGAATGGATTCGCACCACATACAGAGATATGTGGATGTAAACGGATTCATACAGAACGAAGGAAATGTGGAAGCGCACGTATCATATCCCTACCCAATCAGCTACAGATCCATTGTTCCTAAAAAAGAAGAATGTGGAAATTTACTTGTTCCCGTATGCGTAAGCGCTACTCATATTGCATTTGGCTCCATCCGTATGGAACCGGTATTTATGGTATTGGGGCAATCCGCAGCTACCGCTGCATGCCAGGCTATAGAAGAAGGCATAGCAGTGCAGGATATTTATTATCCGGCTTTACAAAACACTTTATTAAAAGACAAACAGGTGCTGGAAATTCAAATCAATCAATAAGTATGGCATAAAGCAATCCGCCGGCCGGCAGATTACTTTATGCTCATCCGGCTTAACGGAAGCCTCCTATACATCAATATAAAACAACGTTATGAAACGAATAACTAAAACATTCCTACTCCTGCTAACCCTTGCATTTCCCTTTTTATCCTGCAACAACGATAAAAATACATTTAACGCAGATGTGATCATTTACGGCGGAACTTCGGCTGCCGTGATCTCCGCAGTGGAGACCGTACAATCCGGGAAAAGCGTAATCATTGTTTGTCCCGATAAACATTTAGGCGGGTTAACTTCCGGCGGATTAGGCTTTACCGATTCCGGTAATACCAACGCCATCGGGGGATTAGCCCGTGAATTTTATCATCGTGTATGGCTTCATTATAACGATTCTGCCGCATGGAAATGGCAAAAACAGGCTGAATACGGCAATAAAGGGCAAGGCACCGTGGCAATGGACGGGGAAAACAGGACTATGTGGATCCTTGAACCTCATGTGGCTGAAAAAATATTCGAAGATTTCATCAGGGAAAACAATATTCCGGTTTACAGGGAGGAATGGCTCAACAGGGAGGTAGGCATTGAGGCTGACAATAATAAAATTGTCGCCCTTACTACGCTCTCAGGCAAGAAGTTCAAAGGAAAAATGTTTATTGACGCAACCTACGAAGGAGATCTCATGGCCGGCGCCGGCGTATCTTATACGGTAGGACGGGAACCTTGTTCGCAATACAATGAAGCGTGGAACGGCGTACAGGCCGGCGTGTTTCATCATGGGCATTACTTCAAAACGCCCGTTGACCCGTATGTGATTCCGGGAGACCCTTCCGGCGGTTTGCTTCCCTACGTTTCCAACGAGCCGGTACAACCCAATTGTTCGGGCGACGATAAGATTCAGGCTTATTGTTTCAGGCTGTGCATGAGCAATCATCCCGAAAACAGGACGCCTTTTGAAAAACCCGAAGGGTACGACCCTGCCGATTATGAGCTTCTTGCCAGGGTTTTTGAATCGGGATGGAACGAATGGTTTGCAAAATACGACATAATCCCCAACCGGAAAACGGATACAAACAACCACGGCCCGTTCAGTTCAGACCATATAGGGATGAACTACGACTATCCCGAAGCGTCCTATGAACGACGCAAAGAAATTATTGAGGATCACGCCAATTATCAAAAAGGACTGCTTTATTTTGTATCGACCGACAAACGCGTACCCGAAGAAGTGAGGAACAGGATGCAAGAGTGGGGGTTGGCCAAAGATGAATTTACGGATAACGGCAACTGGCCGCATCAATTGTATATTCGTGAAGCGCGGAGAATGCTGGGAGCGTATGTTACGACCGAAAACGAAGTGCTTGGAAAGGCGCATGTGCCCGATCCCGTCGGGATGGGTTCATATACCATGGACTCCCACAATATACAGCGTTACGTTACGGCGGAGGGATATGTACAAAACGAAGGGGATGTGGGCGTGCATCCCGGAAAACCATATAAGATTGCCTATGGCTCAATAGTGCCCCGGAAAGGAGAATGTGAAAACCTGCTTGTTCCGGTTTGCGTTTCGTCGAGCCATATCGCTTTCGGCTCTATCCGGATGGAACCGGTATTTATGATTCTCGGACAATCGGCGGCGGCGGCAGCGGTAATAGCCATAGATAATAAAACCAGCGTGCAGGATGTTCCCTATGAGTTACTGGAACAGGCGTTACTTTCTAAAAACCAGATTTTAAATAAATGATTATCGTATATTTACTGTCCAATAAAAAAAGGAATGTTTGTATGAATAATTCAGGATAAAGAGATATTTTTTTGCAAGAAAAATTATCGTTCTGCGTATATATCAATACTTTTATGTATATTTGAGTCTTCGCACAAATCAAAAACGATGTTTACTTATCTAAAACAAGAAAGATGATAAATTTTAAGAGATTTTTCGGTGTGAATGTGCTGTTATACTGCATATTCCTGACAGGGATAAGTAGCCTGAGCGGTTGCAAGGATTCCGAAGAGAGCCTTCGGGAAATTTTGGTAGAACCTGAGACAGTTACGTTGGAAGTAGGCGCTTCGAAAAAAATCCTAGCTATGCCAACCCCATTGGAAGCTAAAATTTCCGAGTTTACGTGGGTGTCGGCTAACCCGTCCATTGCGACAGCCAGTAATACCGGCACCATCGTCGGCATAGCCAAAGGCTCAACGACGGTAACCGTATCTT
>JAITBC010000032.1 GCA_031283785.1 Tannerella sp.
TCTTCCGTTTCGCCCGAACGGTGACTTGTTACCGACGTATATCCATGACGATGAGCCATTTCGATAGCATCGAGCGTTTCACTCAACGACCCGATCTGGTTTACTTTAATCAGAATCGAGTTACCGCATCCAAGTTCGATACCTTTTTTCAGGAACTCTACGTTCGTAACAAACAAATCGTCGCCCACCAGCTGGCATCTGTCTCCGATTTTGTCGGTCAGGAGTTTCCATCCGTCCCAGTCGTTTTCGCTCATACCGTCTTCGACAGAATCGATAGGATATTTCGAAACCAGTTCGGCCAAATAGTCTGCTTGCCCGGCAGAAGTACGTTTAGCGCCGTTAGCGCCCTCGAACTTGGAATAGTCGTAAATGCCATCGTTATAAAATTCGGAAGAAGCGCAGTCCAGGCCGATCATGACGTCGACGCCCGGCTTGTATCCCGCTACTCCGATTGCCTTAATGATTGACTCCAAGGCATCTTCCGTGCCGTTCAATGCAGGCGCGAAACCGCCTTCGTCGCCTACCGCAGTACTGAGGCCTCTGTCATGGAGCACTTTTTTCAATGCATGGAACACTTCGGCGCCGCAACGCAAACCTTCTTTGAAAGAAGAAGCGCCTATCGGACGAATCATAAACTCCTGAAACGCAATAGGCGCGTCGGAGTGAGAACCGCCATTGATGATATTCATCATCGGAACCGGCAACGTATATGTATTTGTTCCGCCAATATACCTGTACAACGGTATGTCCAGATAGTTTGCAGCCGCCTTTGCGACAGCCAGCGAAACGCCCAGTATCGCATTGGCGCCGAGGTTCGACTTCGTCGGAGTACCGTCTAATTCCAGCATCTTCTTATCAATAGCGCGTTGTTCGAATGCAGAGATACCGATAAGCGCGGGAGCAATTACATTGTTTACATTAGCAACCGCCTTAAGCGTTCCTTTACCCAGATAACGCGATTTATCGCCATCACGCAGTTCCAGCGCTTCGTTTTCGCCGGTAGAAGCGCCCGAAGGGACAGAGGCGCGTCCTGTAACTCCGCTTTCTAATATCACATCTACCTCAACCGTAGGATTTCCACGGGAATCAAGAATCTCACGAGATACAATTCTTTCTATTTTCATAATCTCAACCTTTTATTTATATAAAATATTCGAGTACAAAGGTCGGTTAAAAATCTGTATTATACAATACCTGCTAAGGGGGATTTCACGGAAATTTTTTCGTGAAATCATCCCGGGAAACGGCGATAACGCCCATAAACGGCATGTTCAAACCGCCGAAAACCTTCTATCTATGCGTAACTATGCATTCCGCCAAAAAAAAGATTCACACCGAAATAAGTTATCAGGATACTCAAAAATGCGACAATCGAAAATACATGAAAAAACATCGGGCGACGAAACAGCAGTAACGAATCCGGATGTAATGCTAACGAATATAACAACATTGTGGCAAGCGCCCACACTTCCTTAGGATCCCAACCCCAGTAACGTCCCCATGAAATATTGGCCCATACGGCGCCGACAAAAATACCGATTGCCAGACAAAACACCGCAGGATACAGTATTACCCGGCTTACGACATATAACCGTTCGATCTGCATCGTATTTTCTTTCCGCACAAACGACAGGACGACGGCCGTCAACCCGTTAAGCATCATAAAGGCAAACAAAGAATAGGACACCATGATAACAACAACATGCAGACTCAACAACGGCGATAACAAAACCGGCATCGGCTGCGTAATCCGCGGATTGGATTCGCCCAACATGGCGACTAATAAGGTCAGTCCGCACAGCAGGAATCCGAATGGTAGCGACATGAAAAATTTCCCCCGCATCAAAAACGACAGTATTATCGTACACCATGCCATAAACTGCATCGTCTCGAACCCATTCGACAACGGCACATGAGCGCTTACATACCAACGCAAACAGATTACAACGGTAACAAACAAAAAGACAAGTATCCCAAACACACACAGAACCGCCTCTGTCCAAGCACTCGCTTTTCTGCTATTAATCAAGCTGTTGCAATATAATAGAAAAGATGCGATCCCGAGAAACAAACACAACATCGCCACAGATTTTGTATAATCCAGACGGTTATATATTTTTTCCGCTTCGAACCGGCTGTCCGGTGGAAGAAAACGACCGGCCTTTTTCTGTTGGTAAACTTTCATTTTCGCAAGCATACCGGAGAGCGCCTCAAAATCTTTCCTCACGACCATTTCTTGAATATAATCAAATGATTTCGTGACGAATAACCATTCGCCATCATCCATATCTTCGGGTAATAAATCTCCTTGTGAATACCAAATAATATATTCTTCGCCGACGCTATCCCGCCCGGCTTCGACGCTTTCCACATCAATGCCGACGCTTTCCCGACGAGCTCCGTCATCGTTATCCAGCCGAACGCCGGCACCGCTTTCCCGAGGTAGAACGTTCCTGCTTGCGTGCGGGAATATTTTTATCATTTTACCCGAATACAGCACAGCGATAAGGTTATATTTTTCATCCGCATCTTCGACAGCACGCCGGCCTTCCGTCGTCACGCCACGCCTGATATTAGCGATCGCTTTCTCCAATTTATATTCATTGTAACTTCCGTAAAAATCATCTAACGACGCATATCCGCCTTTTAGTCCAAGCATCTGCCGCACGGCTTTACTTTTCACTTTTATCATGGGCTGCTTTTTCCAGCTTGAATAATAGAACATCCAGCCGGTAAAGATTTGCTCGGCGGTTAATCCTTTGTATGACGAACGGCCGTAAAGCTTAACGGTGAAATCTTTTGCCAACGTTTGGAGCGGACAAACCCTGTCATTATAAAAGATGTATAAATCGCCGAACTTTGCTGCAACAGCCGGTGGTAAAACTGTCGGCTCAATCGTCGTTAACGTTTGTTTGCCGGCAGCAGAGCCGGCAGACTGCGCTGCAACGTGCAGGTTATTCGTGCAAAAAAACAATATAAGAACTAAGAGATCGCGTGCCGACAACGGTTTATTCGGATTATTAAACCTGTTCAACAGGCGACGAAAACGGCTATGACGGTTCAAAAAAAACGATCCTACCGATACAAGAAAAAAAAGATAGCCGGAATAAGTAACGGCCACGCCATAAGGATCGTGCGAGACAGTCAGCGTAACGCCCTTTTCATCATCATCATACCCGGATTGATAAAAACGATAACCGCGATATAAAAGGATTTTATTCATGGCTATCTCATCGTCAATAACATTGTTTGTTTCAATATCCGTTATCGTCACCGTACTCACAAAATCCATCGGCACACGTGTCCCCTGGTAATAAACGATACGGAAAGCATCCAGCTTAACGGCGAAAGGCATCCTCCCGGTCATGCCGCTATTATTGGTGAAATTATCTGTAAAGCAGGCCGTTTCTTCTCCTTCACGGACGCGCAGGGTACCACGTTCGCCAAAAAGCCGCGTTACAAAAGCGCCGGTAAGAATAAGCAAAAAAGAGAAATGCAACATCATTACCACCGTTTTTTTTAAAATCCTCCGCTTAAGTAAACAAATGAGGGCAGATAGCGAAAAAACACTCCAAAGGATAAGAAACCACACCGAACCGTATACATGTTCGGCAACAAAATCCGCTCCATACAGCTTCTCCGACAGCGTCGCAAGGATAAGCACCGCAATTATAATTCCAAGAAGATAAAAAGATATCCGCTTCACGATACGTAATCAATGTTATATTGCATCAATAAATTCCACAATCGCTTCACGTTCCTCTTTACTGAGGTTGCGAAATTTTTCGATTGAACGACGGGCGTCGCTTTTTGCGCTGCCATGCCACATGATCGCTTCCATAACGGTACGGGCGCGACAATCGTGCAACCGGTCGGCTGCCCCTGTACACTTCATGCTCAATCCACGCCCCCAGAGAGGTGTTGTACGACACCAGCCCGTACGGATATCATTTTCCATAAAAAGACGGTGTTGCACCATATCGGTATACGGCCATATCGTCTGATTCGGATAACGAGGCAGGCGAACGTCGCCATTCCTGAAAAACAAAGCCGGATCGGTAAAATTATCATCTCCGGTCGTCCACGACGGACGATGACAGGTCGCACAACCCGTCTCGCGAAACAGTTTCCTGCCCGACCGCACCTGTTCATCATCCAGATTACGAGCAGCGGGAACGGCCAGCCCGCGATGCCAGACCATAAAATCGACATACTGTTCATCACTCATTTCAGGCGCATCGGCCGACGGTGCTATCAGATAATTATAGATATCATTTTCGACATCACCGGTCAGCCGGTATTGCGGGTAAAGTTCATAAAACCGCGCCTGTACGTCGGTGTCCTTCGATGCAACTTTGGCATACGTTTTCGTCATATAATGGTAATGACGGTCGTTACGTGTTACGTTCGTAATATTCCAGATCGCATTCGCACCGGCAGCATCCTGCAACGGGCCGCGGCTTAATGCATACGTATAACGAAACGGATGCTGTTCGCCATTCCCCTGCAGGGTGTTACCGTATTGTTTCGTCCATTCGCCGCCGGCAAAAAAAAGCGGATTCAGGTTTACGCCAAGTTTCTCCTGTTTTGTATACTCGGCCTTCAGCGAATCGTCGGATATGGCATCAAGCAAGCCTGTGCCGTAGATGCCGATAGTAGATTCCAGACGTACACGTATATTGCGGTAAGGCACAACGGTTGTCACACCGTTAACGGTCACCTCAAGAGGCACATAACAGGCATCCTCCGGCATCGTCACTTCAGGATATATAAGTTCGTAGGTCTGCCCGTCAGGGAACGTATTACCCCATTTGTCAACGTACGGCAACCAGTCAATCTTAATTTTCGTCTCATCTACGGGCGCTTTAAAAGGTTCGACGGCACGCGTTTGAGGCATTCCCGTCAGCGAACTGAGATAAGTATCCGTCTCGTCGGTGACGACCAGCAAATATCCGTTACCGATCGTTGTTGAATTATAGGACGTCTGACGGCGGCCATGACCGTAACCGGGATGACAGTGAATGCACGAAGTTCGCAGGTATAACGGGCCAAGACCTCCCTGAGGAGACGCGACGGCGCTTGTCGTGACAAACGGATCTTCAAACAGGCGTTCTCCTCTTTTGAATGCCGCCAGGTAGCCTCCATTTTCGACTGCAGGCGTCGGCAGTTCGTAGGCCGAACTTGTCTCATTGAAGACGGTGCCTAACCTTCCGCCGGAATAATATTCTTCCGACAGGTCTTCAACCATGTGACCATTATCCGCAGGAGAATCCTCATTGCGACAGGAGGCAAACGACAGTGCACAGAGTATAAGGAAAAAATAAATATATATTTTCGGTTTACATACATTTAATATCATAGTAGCGTATCTCACTTTCGGCAATTACAAATATATTCGATCAATCAACAAATTCACGGAGGTTGTACGGCGGCGCTGGCGGTTCCGGTTCCAACGCCGGTGCGGTTATCGTTTTTCCTGTATCAGCTCAATTGTTTCGTCAAGCTTATCCAGTAACGCATTACAGGCGTCCTTTGCCTTACCGCTTGCAGCTTCTGTCAGGTTATCACGGAAAGGTGCGGGCATGGCTTCGATTTCACGTATGGCATCGGCAATGGCCGCCTTAACAGCGTCGTCCAACGAGGCATCAAGCGATTTGACATAAGCGCTTAGAGAAGCGTCAAGGACGGTGTTACCGACATTTCCGTAATAAGCATGCTGTATGCTTCGGATATTATCGGCAAAGTCGACAATCGAATTCCAGCTATACCATGATTCTACGTCAAGCACATTACCGCTGTTCACAGGGTCGGTGATTTTCGTATTGCCGACCTCGTCGGCTATATCGGCCGCACCCTGTAAGATTTCGGCATAGGCGGCGATCTGCGTTTTGTAGATCTTGTTGCCGGATTCTCCAGCTGCGATCATGATTTCACCATAGTTAAGGCTGGGGGCAAGTTCCGCATCTTCCAGAATCGACTGTTTGTCGGACGATACGTTTTCAATACCGGCCCAGCTGGCCTCCAGACGGATACACTGGTTACGCAAGTCTTCCGCTACGGCAGCACAGTAGATCAACTCCGTTTCGCTCAACGCGCCGTAAGAAATACCGTTCTTATCGACACCGCCGGCATACTTACGCGGACCGCCGTCGCGAAAGACCATATATTCAACGGCATGGAAGCCCAGCAAGCCGTATCCAAGCGTCGCAAAACCATCGAAATTGCATCCGTTGTCTTTCATGTTGTTGATCAACGTCGTATTTTTCAACTGCAGGTCGAGCTGCGCCTTGTCGAGCGGCCACGAATCGATGTGCGGATCGATATTATAGTCGGCCGCCGCACCATACAGGAACGCTTCGCTCTGCTCCCAATATTTGCGGGCGGAGATCCACTCCTGACATACGGCATTAATATTTTCCTGCGCAGGGTTTTCTTTCAATCCGACACAGGCTTCATATAAATCGACGGATTCGTCGGCCAGTGATTTATAAGTTGCGACGATAACTGCGTTAACATACTGTTCGATTGTTTTCGTTTTTTGAACGTCACGAGAGCTTTCATCCGTCGACGGATCATCATCTTTACAGGAAGATATTACACTCACGCCGAAAACAGCGGCCGACACGGCACACAAAACCGGAAATCTAAAATATTTGTTCATATTACTGCTTATTATTTAATGAATACTGTTACATATCAAACAAACCGGAATACGCGACACCAAGACTGAGCGTGCGTTCATCATTATACCGGCTTTTTAAAATACGGCGCGAAAATTCTGCTTTTACGACTATTCCATTCGTCGGCATATAATTCAACCCGACGGTGACGCATCGGCGTTCCCATGCTTCATTGTCGGGTATATTACCCTGTGTTTTATACATCGAATCATAATAGTCATAACGCCCGAAGACGTACAGCGTGCTCGCCCTCTTCTCCATGATTTGCGAAAAAATGTCGTAGCCGGCTTCCAGACCGAGACAAACGGCATCAGAACCTATCGGCGTCTTGGGCGAGGGCGAATCTTTACGGCTTTCCATATTTATTTTTGTTATCTTTTCGGAATCGGAAAGGTGACCGTACACGAAATTACCGCGTACGACAAGGTTGTAGTTATCATAAAGAAAATCAAGGCTGCCAATCGTGACCGTCCCATTGACGTCGCTGTAGGAATCGGGTTTGAGGCTGTTCGAGGCGCTATTGCCGGCATATCCGCTAAGGCCGATACGCAGTCCTTTAACCGAGTAATTATCTATACGTAAAACGCCGGCATAGGATGTAGCCATTTTAAATTCGTACGGGCTTCCGGCTCCGCCCTTTATCCAGTCTTTAGAGCCGAAGCGGTCGGCATCCGGTCCGGCGACGAACAGCAACTCGTAGCGCCAGCGTTTTATGTTTCCCCACAGGCTGATGCCCGTCTCATGCCACGTACAGGGCAGGATTGCCGTCTCGCCTTCGGGACGGTAGACGGTAAAAAATTCCGTCGGCATATGATACCGATTAGTTAATCCTATCGGTACGATGATATGCCCCATGCGTACGTTCAGTTCGTCACTGAAGCTTTTCTGAATCCAGAACTGTTCAAGTGCAACTTCACCGCCACGCTCTATTTCGCCCTCATATTCGCCGGTTTCCTCTTCCTCGATCTCTATGGCAGACTCCGTCCCTCCATGTTCAAATTCAACTTCCGAACCTAATGTCCAGCCGTTACCGAAATCATACCCTGTATAAAATACGACGTGAGGCAAATCAAACCGACCATAAGAATCGGCATCCTTATACAGCTCGGCATTCGAATAGCGTTTATAATTAGAGCTGTAGAACATCCGGTTCATAACGGCCTCGCCGTATCCGCCCAATACAAGGCGCGACTTTTTACCTCCAGCGTCAACTGATCGCGCCTCCATATCCGCTTCGCCGCCTGAATCAACGAATCGCGCCGTCGTACCGGCTTCACCGCCGTTATAACCGTCATCTGCGGCAATTACCGCACAAAACCATGCAGACAGAAGACCTGTACATATTAATAATATCTTTTTCCTTATACGCATACCTGTAATCAAAAATATTTAAATTATCGTGCTGCAAAATTATATCTGCAAAAAACAATACGCAATCCCTAATAATTGGTATATTTGCCGTGAAATACCGGCAAAAATAACCATTAATGGGGATGCCTTAAAGCTAAACGAGGTGTTATTTCAACGCTACGATGCTGCCGGCAATATAAAACATAGTGTTACAGAGCATAATAAAACGTTTCGTAATACGTTTGTAACACAATGATAAAAGAATCTTAACATGTACGTAATAAGTTCTTAATCCTACATACCGATATTTGCACTGTCAAAAGTGACTGAAATTACAAAGCAAAGAAAATGTATAGATTACACATATTTACACGGGTGAACTTTTTTAATTTGTAGTAAATTTTATTGATAGGTTAATAGTAGATTTTTTAAGGTAATTAACTGATGTTTTTTAGGTACAGAATACTATTATAAATACCGCACTGTTTATTAACAACAGCAACAGGAGTCGCATGCCGTGAGGTACGTGGCTCCTCTTTTTTTTCCACCCGCCCGCCTTCACCGCCGCCTGTCGACGCATTGTGTCGAAGTCCGTGTGTGCGTATGCGTAGAAAATTTAGATTCATAACATTTAAATTTGTCGGTTTATATCTATATAACTAATGTATATATAATTAATGTATATGCGATTTGTGATCCGTATCAGCCTGTCATTACTAACATACACGTACGACAACTCCGGGTAAATTCCCGGTATCAAAATGCTGTCTGATAAAATAATCACAGGCAGTCGGAACGTGTGAATAAAAAATTATATCAAATATATCACTGAATTTTTTGCTTTTCTCAAAACTATCATTATATTTATAGCGTTTTTTGAAGGGTAAGCGTTAAGAGGACAATCATATTTTGTATGCATTTTATGGGGACGCACAAACATTTGAAGAATATCACATTTACACGCAAACACGGTCAAACATTCGTTTTTTTATCAACTTCATCCATCGCCTCTTTCAATAACCGGAGTTCCTCCCTTATGTTTTTAAGACGCCTTACAATGTCGGCATGTTTAGCGGCACTTTCTTTTTCCTTATCATTTTTCAGCTTCTTACGTACGCCATCCAAAGTGAAGCCGCAATTACGGATGAGATATTGTATCAGGCCTACGTTATCTACATTTTCTTTCGAATAGAAACGAACGTCGCGTTCATTACGGCGCGGAGAGATGACATCCGGGAACTCCTTTTCCCAATACCGCAGGGTAGATTCCGATTCTCCCAACAACGAAGCGACTTCCTTTATCGAATAATACCTTTTGGAGATAACCGCATCTTCCATCATCAATCCATTGTTTGCCCGTTATTTTCAGCCAGCTGTAACATCCGGTCATATTCTTCGGGTGTCAGATCCTGAAAATAATAATTAGCCGGATTATCATGACGTCCTTTATATATCACTTCGTAATGCAGATGCGGTCCTTTTGACTTACCGGTATTTCCCACAGTCGCAATAACTTCTCCGCGCAAGACTTTCTGACCTGCCCTTACCTTATATTTGTCTATATGTCCGTACAAAGTTCTGTAATCATATCCGTGATCAATAATAACACAATTACCGTAGCCCTGTTTTCTGGAGGCCTGTATGACCGTACCGTCACCGGTAGCATATATCTCCGTCCCTATATCGGCCGAAAAATCCATCCCCGTATGAAATTTGGGGATATGATAAATCGGATCGATACGCATCCCATAACCGGAGGCCATACGTTTAAGTTCCTTATTGGCAATAGGTTGAATAGCCGGAACACAACGTATCTTATTCTCCATATCTTTAGCGAGGGCGATTAATTCTTCCAACGAGTTTGATTGTATATAGAGTTGTTTTTTAAGGATATCCATCTTCTTCGTCGTCTCTATGACGAGGTCGGAATTAGGTAATCCTTTCAAATGTTCGTAACGGTTTGATCCCCCGAATCCCGATTTCCGTATGGACATCGGGATCGAATCGGCATGAAAAACGGCGCGATACAGATGCTCGTCCCTCAACTGCAGATCTTCCAAAACATCGTTTGCCATGCTAAGCTCGTTCAGGAGCATGTCATATTGCGTCTGGAGCAATCTGTTTTCCTTTCTAAGCAAGGCTTCCATCGGAGAATCGAAGAAATACATAAATGCAAAAAAAACGCCTATCCCAAATACCAAACCCAAACTCAGATTCCGTAAAACAATCCTGAAACGTTCCCCCGAAGAAGGGTAAACACGCTCGTATTCAAGCATCTTAGGATTATATATGTAATATGCTGTCCGCGACCTGAAAAATCCCATGTAATACTATTTCTTAAAATTTTCTTCTACGTTTTCATCGCAAAGTTAATTATTTGCCGTACTTTTGCAAAGCGTTTTCAGATAATTATAAACTGTTTTTGAATAATTAACAAAATTTCAAACTACAAATATGCTTACAGCGAAAGAGATCCGGGAATCGTTCCTGCAGTTTTTTGCATTAAAAAATCATCATATCGTCCCGTCGGCGCCTATGGTGATAAAAGGAGATCCGACATTAATGTTTACAAATGCCGGTATGAACCAGTTTAAGGATATCATACTCGGAAATGTACCCGTCAAATATCCTCGCATTGTCGATTCGCAGAAATGCCTGCGTGTCAGCGGGAAACACAACGATCTCGAAGAAGTCGGACATGACACCTATCATCATACCATGTTCGAGATGTTAGGCAACTGGTCGTTCGGCGATTATTTCAAAAAAGAAGCCATCGAATGGGCTTGGGAATATCTGGTCGATACGCTGCATCTTAATCCCGGTCAACTTTATGCAACCGTCTTCGAAGGCAGTCCCGCCGAAAATTTAAACCGCGACGATGAAGCAGCCGGATTTTGGGAAAAATACCTTCCGGCGGATCATATACTTGAAGGAAATAAAAAAGACAACTTCTGGGAAATGGGTGATACCGGCCCGTGCGGCCCGTGTTCGGAAATACACATCGACCTGCGCCCCGAAGAAGAACGCAAAACCGTATCGGGCGCCATGCTGGTCAACAAAGACAATCCGCTTGTGATAGAAATATGGAATCTTGTGTTCATGCAATACAACCGCAAGGCTGACGGTTCGCTCGACCCGCTCCCGAATAAAGTGATTGATACGGGAATGGGATTCGAACGCTTGTGTATGGCTATGCAGGGTAAAACGTCAAACTATGATACCGACGCGTTTCAGCCTGTCATACAGGCTATTGCCGATATAACAAACTCATCATACGGCGAAGATAAACAGAAAGATATTGCGATGCGCGTGATTGCAGACCATATACGAACCGTCGCATTTTCAATTACCGACGGACAACTGCCGTCAAATGCCAAAGCAGGATACGTAATACGCCGGATCCTGCGTCGTGCCGTTCGTTACGGATACACATTCCTCAGCCGCAAAGAAGCGTTTATGTATAAACTTCTCCCCGCCCTTATCGATACGATGGGAACAGCATACCCCGAACTTATCGCTCAACGGGATCTGATAGGCAAGGTGATGAAAGAAGAAGAAGATACATTCCTGCATACGCTCGAAACCGGAATCCGCCTGCTCGATAAAAAAATAGAAGATGCGAAAACAGCAGGAGAGACGACGCTGAACGGCGCCGACGCGTTCGTGCTGTACGATACTTACGGTTTCCCGTTAGACCTTACGGAACTCATCCTTCGCGAAAACGGGATGAATGTCGATACAGAAACTTTCAACGAGGAAATGCAGAAACAAAAAGAACGTGCACGTAACGCAGCAGCAGTCGAAGCGGGCGACTGGACAATCCTCAGGGAAGGCAACACCCGGTTCGTAGGCTATGATATCGACGAATGTAATGCGAGAATACTGCGCTATCGAAAAATTAAACAAAAGAATAAAGAATTATATCAGATCGTATTAGATATAAGTCCGTTTTATGCCGAAATGGGAGGACAGACAGGCGACATCGGACGGCTGATATCGACGGACGGCAAAATAACGGAAATCATCGACACGAAACGCGACAATAACCTTCCGGTACATATTACCCGGGAACTGCCGGACGATATTAACGGCTTGTTTATTGCACAGATAGATTCGGAGAGGCGCATCCGTATCGAATGTAATCATTCGGCGACACATCTTCTGCACGAAGCCTTGCGCGAAATTTTAGGCACACATGTAGAACAGAAAGGATCGTCCGTCTCACCCGAATCGTTACGCTTCGATTTTTCTCATTTCCAAAAGGTTACCGATGACGAAATACGCAGAGTGGAAACGATTGTAAATTACAAGGTACGTGAAAATATCAAACTCGAAGAACATCGTCAGATACCCATTGCGGAAGCGAAAGAGATGGGCGCAATAGCGTTGTTCGGGGAAAAATACGGTGAAGAGGTTCGCGTCGTACAGTTCGACTCGTCCATTGAGTTATGCGGAGGCACGCATATCGTATCAACAGGAATGATCGGCTCCATGTATATCGTAAGCGAAAGCTCCATCGCGGCGGGCGTACGCCGTATCGAGGCCGTTACCGCCGACAATGCGAATAAACTGTTCTACCACGCCCGGGATACAATCCGCGAGTTGCAGACTATGTTCAACAACGTGCCGAACTTATCCTTGACGATTCAGAAATCCATTGAGGAGAATATGGAGCTAAAAAAACAATTAGCCGATTACCTGAAAGAAAAAATCGCTTCATTAAAAAAAATAATCCTGTCGCACGCCGTCGACCGAAACGGCGTCAAACTCCTTTCGTTCAAAGGCCGCGGCAACATTGAGACATTAAAAGACATAGCGTTCCGAATAAAAGGAGAGTTTTCCGTAAAAGAAAAAGTTTTCTTTATAGCAGGCGTAGAAGATAACGAGACATGCGGATTAGTCATCATGCTGAGCGACTCGTTGACTGCCGACGGCCTGAACGCCGCCAAACTGATAAAAGAAGGCGCAAAATACATACAGGGAGGCGGCGGAGGACAACCGCATTTTGCTATCGCAGGAGGCAAAAACAAAGACGGATTAAACCGGGCTATCGATGCAATCCTTGATGCGGCAGGACTCCAATCACACACAGACGAATAAAAATGCCTTGCGAAATTTTTATATGGGAAAGATAGCGCTTTTAAATTAGACCGGAATAAACGATGATCATAATAACGAAAGATACGGTATCGGAACTCAGCTCTTATTTGTCGTCGCACAGGCACGACAAAATATTCGTACTGACCGACACAAACACCCGCGACAAGTGCCTGCCGCTTCTGGAAACGGCCGTAACAGCCGTAAGACCCTTCTATATCACCATTGCAGCGGGAGATACGCAAAAAGATATCAGGCAAGTGTCAATGGTATGGGATGCCTTGTCGAAAAACGGAGCTTCACGTAACTCTTTGCTTATCAATATCGGGGGAGGAATGGTGACGGACCTTGGAGGATTTGCCGGCGCTACATTCAAACGCGGACTGCACAACCTCAACATCCCCACCACTTTAATGGCATCCGTCGACGCTGCCGTCGGAGGAAAAACCGGTATCAACTTCAACGGGTTAAAAAATGAAATCGGCTCATTTTACCAACCTGACTGCGTAATAATCGACTGTATATTTTTGCAAACATTAGACCGCGACAACCTCCTTTCCGGATATGCGGAAATGATAAAACACGGCCTTATAAGCGACAGGAAATCATTTTACGACGTTCTAACGTTCGATATCGGACAAAAAAATATCGCGACCGGGGAGTTAAATGATTTAGTTGCCGTATCCGTCGGCATAAAAGAACGGATCGTAACGGAAGACCCGAAAGAAACGGGAATCCGCAAAGCCCTTAACTTCGGTCACACCATCGGACATGCGCTGGAAAGCCTTTCATTCATACGTGACAACCCGATCCTTCACGGTCATGCCGTAGCCGCAGGCATCGTAAGCGAGTTATATCTGTCGTATAAAACATGTAATATGCCCGTCGAAATTATCCGGCAAGTAACAAACTTCATCAAAGAAAATTATCCTGCGTTTATATACAACTGCGACGACTATGAAACGATCTGCGAGTTCATGACGCACGACAAGAAAAACGAAGGCGGACATATCTATTTCACGTTACTTGGAGACATCGGCGATATCCGTATAAATCAAGAGATAAAAAAAGAACTCATCTTAGAGTCGCTCGATTTTTACCGCGAAAACATGTACTGATCCCGATTCGCGGAAATGAACAACAGTTACTGTCAGGGTCTTCAATAAAAGATATTTGCATAGCCCCATATCCGTCCCTGTCACGCGAGTTGAAACGGAACAGTCCTATATTAAACGCGTCTATTCTCCAGTCCCGGTGCAGGATTATGCCAGCAATGAACGCAAGGAACAGGTCTCTCTGTAAAACTTCAACATTTTTTTTTGTGATTTTCCGACGAATTTGCATTATCTTTCCCCTGTAAAAAAACTTTTTCACTCGTAGCGCTTGGAAATCCGGAATTTTCATGTAGTTTTGCAACGTTTTTTAAAAACAAAAGCGGGATGTAGCTCAGCTCGGTAGAGTACGCGTCTGGGGGGCGTGTGGTCGCAGGTTCAAATCCTGTCATCCCGACAATCTGAAAATCAAGCGTTTGCGAAAAAGCAGACGTTTTTTTTATGCGTTTTTCTTGCGTATTTGCTATTATTTTGCTACTATTGCAGTCGCGGATAGACGCCGTTAAACGCCGTTGGCTTCCGTTGGCAATAATAAAATAATAGCAAATTAATAGCAAATATATGGCCTCAATTCTTATTAAGTTGGATAAGCGTCGCCCAAATGCGGAAGGCGATTATCCTGTTAAGTTGCAAATCTTCAATAACCAAACGAACGCCTCGCTTTCGTTATCGTATTATGTACCGGAAAGGGCTTGGGCGGGGGACGGGCTGCAACGCCCAATAAAAGCCGCTTATCCCGGCTCAAAGCTTATAAATGACAGAATCGAACAATTCTACCTGAATGTCCGAGACGTTATAATAAGTCTTGAGCATAGCGGGCGGGGCAGGGCAATGAAAGCGGTTGACATTAAAAAACACATTCTTGCGCCAACAAGAGTTATCGAATCATCCGGTACTGCCGACTTCTTCGGTTTTGCGGCAAATTATATAGATCAAATTCGCGCTAAGCGGACAAAGGCGATCTACGAGAGCACAATAACAAAAATAAAAGGCTTTACAAAAAACAACAGCATTTCATTTGAGGACATAAACTACCAGTATCTCCGCCAATTTGATAGCTATTTGTCCGAATCCGGGTCAGGCGTAAATACGCGATCCATTCATTTTCGGAATATACGCGCCCTGTTTAACCGGGCAATAGACGATGAGATGATAGGGCAGACGTTATATCCATTCCGCAAGTTTAAAATAAAAACGGAGCAGAAAGATACAGTGTGTCTGACGGCTTGTCAGGTTAGAGCGCTATACGAACGTGAGTTCAAAACCGAATCGCTTCGTATGGCACGTGATTACTGGATGCTGTCGTTTTTTCTCTGCGGCATTAGCCCGATAGACCTGTTCTATTTAAAGAACGGCAAAAGTACAATATCCTTTGTACGTCAAAAAGAGAAAAACAAACCTCATGAAACAATAAAGCTTTTTATTCAGCCGGAGGCACAGCTGATAATAGACAGATATAAAGCAGATGAAAAGTTTGATTACCTGCTTAAATTTGAGAGCAAGTACACGAGCTATGAAATCTTCAAAAGCTTTGTATCGAAAAAAATCCGCGAAATAGCACAAATAATAGGCGTGCCCGGATTAACGATGTACTGGGCGCGGTATAGCTGGGCAACAATAGCCGACAGTATCGGCATCGACGAAAAGACCATTAGCAAGGGTCTTGGACATGTCGACAAAACGATAGCCGGGCGGCATTATATTGCGTTCGACTGGTCAAAGGTCGATCGCGCAAACCGCCAGGTTATCGACTATGCGCTCACAAGTGGGGTATAAAGTTGCCTATGGTTGCAGCTAACGGCGGCCAACGGCAACTAACGGCCGCCATTACGTCGGTCGCTTTTTGCTGCTACAAGCCGTGTTCCGCGTCCGACCAGTAGCGCCCATTTCTTCGCGATTTCGCGATTTGCTCCGTTTATCGCCCTTGCAATTTCGGGATCTGCGTTGATGTAGATCGTATGCTCCTTGCCGCCCTCGAACACCCTGACAACGTGTTCGAGCTTTTGCTGACGCTTAATGAAAAGCCCTCCTATGTCGAACTCCGCATCCGCTTTGCGCGCAAGTCCCTGCTTCTGCAATTCCTGCATCCGCTCATGAAACTCTGCAAGATCAGCCTCCGATCCGGACTTTGCGTACTGCGCCTGCCAGATGATCGATCCGTCTTTGTCGGCCGCTTGTGTGTACCATGTCGCGTCTGCGCTCATCAGCCCTTTCGTGTCCTGTGAGCGTGCAATACGCAAGATTCCCTGCTTTTCAAGATTCGTGTTCGCGGTGGCTATTGCAGTATACGCCATTTGTGATATAAAGGCGAAAGGGTCGTCTGCGCGTGACGTTCTGCCGTTCGCACCCATTAAGGGAGATGAATAATAACTTCCCATTGATGATGT
>JAITBC010000044.1 GCA_031283785.1 Tannerella sp.
CGTATGCTGAAGCATACGGTTAATAAAGTGCAGTCCCTGCGGGACTTGGTGTAACATAAGTAATTGATTTTGACAGTCTGTTTATTTGGAAATATCAAAATATGTCATTATTAATTTACGTATTATTAATGGTTTATATAGTGACAAATTTTATAATCATTTTTTATTACAATATTTGTAAAAGGAGGAAAACTTCAATATATAATATATAGACACGTCTCATGGCGCACTAAAAGATGCAATGTTGACAGTATATGAAAACATTGCGTCGTTGAGCAAATTTTTGCGTTTATTGCGGTTTAATGATTCCACACCAGCATCACCTGCAAACCTTTTCCGGCAAAGCGGTTGTTTCCGGCGCTTTGACCCGGCAGAACGTATGTTTTCGGATTCCAGTATCCCATCAGATAAAGCGTCAGGCGGTTAAACTGCCTTTTCCAGTTCAGGAAAATATAACTGTCGTTGTTTGTCCAGTCGTAATACGTCATAGCGCTGATATTGTCAATCATAGCTACAGGATAAGAGAGCGAAAGTCCCGAAAACGTATTGACATTTGCAAGGCCGAAAGGCTGTCTGTCGTAGGAAAAAAGCAGCTGTTCAAACGTCGTTGTCAGACCGTTACCGATTCCGAAAGTATAATCGCCGCCTAAAGTCGCCATTTCCTGATTAGTGTATGTACCGAGATTCTTGTTCAGCTTTGTCCATGACGCTTCCAGCCAAAGCCCGACCACGACGTCTAACCGCATATCGAAACCCAGACGGTTTTCGCCGATCTTATCGAAAACGCCGGCAGGAGTGTCCGGCTGTTGCAGAATCGTTGCATCCGTCATGCGGAAGTGATACGATAATCCTGTTTCTCCGTAAGGTATGGGGATTTGCAGACGTCCGCCGCCTTCCGGATAACGTTTATTTACAGGCGTGATTTCAAAACCCTTGACGTTTTTATTGCCGTACAGTCCCCACAGCCATAGATTGGTATTGTTTTGAAAATAATAGCGAAACAGCACTCCCCAAACGCCGTCGGTGAGTTGCAGGGGGTCGCGCGGGTCGATTTGGTCAAACCACATCAGGGGACGAAACATCTGCGCCGAACCGAAGTTGATTTTTTGTAAACCTGCCCGTAATTCCATGCGATTGCTCGAATAACGCATCCATGCACGATAGGGCTTCAGATTGCTGTCGGTAGCAAGACTGTCGAAAGGCGAAAATCCCATGTCGCCGAAAAGATTCGCCGAAACTTCAAAGTCCAGCAGGCGTCCGTTTTTAAGCGGGATTTTGCAGTTCAATTGCGGGATATACCGTCCGCCCAGCCATCCTTCCAGCGAAATGTCGGGAGCAAACTGCGCCCATCCCGATAATTGTCCGCTGTAACGAAAAGGTTTTTCGTCCTGTGCGTACGATGAAACGGAAACAGCAGCAAACAGTAAAATGAAGATACTGATTTTAGTCGTGTTTGTTTTCATCGATATATTTTTGTGAGTTTATCCGTATTCATATTGCATCTGTATTAAAGAAATTAAAACGGTTCATGTTTCAGCATCGCACGCTTTTACGTTTGAATCCCAACCGTCCTTTGTCTTTGGCTTTGCGAATGGCGTCTTCGGCAACAGGTACGGAACACTCGCCTTTTTCGGAGGATACATTTACTTTTCCAATTTTCACGGCGGTCTTCATCGCCTCTTCGTGAAGCGGAAGAAAGGAAACACCTGCGGCAATTACGAACCCGTTCATGCTGTAACGAGTCCGGGTTGGTTGATTGTGAATTGTTTCCGCAACCATAGCGAGCATGGTTTTGATTTTTTCGAGATTAAATTCACTGTCCGGACGTGAACCTAAAAGCCATTCGTAACAAGCCCAGCCTGCCGACATGCGCAACTCTTCGCCGCTGTGTATCCACTTGTCGGCAACCTCCTGAGCGTAATCGGTTTCAGCCAAACTGACCGCAACCACATAATCGGAAAGCATATAGAAGTAAGCTGCGTCCATCCAGCGTTCGAACCCGTCTGCAGTCATCACTTTCGGGTCGGCAATCATTCCGGCGAAATACATGGCGTCGTAGTTGCCTGTAGCGTAAAGCTGTTCGGCAAGCGGCTGATTCCTTTTGATTTTCTTTGCTATCTGCCGCATCGCCGTAGTCGGCACGCCGAAATGAGGGTCATGTACGCCGTGTGCCCGATAAATCTTTTTGGTCTGTTCAGTTGCAAGCGATTCCAGCTCGCTCATCACTTCTTCGCATGTCATGGGATTTTCCTTAACAGCGTCTTTCCCGTGACTGTTCCCTGTTTTTTTATTAATACTCATAATTTTAACCTTTTATTTACTGTAATTCATACATCATACATCATACATCATACATCATTCAATTATTTTGTTCATCAAAGATTCCGTATAAAAAGAATTTGGTTATTTCGACGGCTATTTCCTGCGCATTGTCGTATGCAGCAATCATCCGTTCGTCGAGCGCCATTTCCCGCAATTTATCCAAAATCACCAGCAAAAAAGTCGGAGTAATATCTTTTCTGATAAGACCTTTCTGTTTGGCGTCCATAAAATAATCCACCGTAATTTTAAATCCTTTTTGTATCCAATTTGTTACGTGTTCGGACAATTCGACGTCCGAACCTTTATACAAATCCGTGATAAAAATCCAGGTATCTCCTTTTGCCGATTCGATTTTCATCTGAAGCACGCCATGCATTTTCTCGGGAAAAGACAGGTCGGATTCCATGATGTCGGAAAACCGTTTGATTGTATTGCTGAATATTTTGTTCAAA
>JAITBC010000062.1 GCA_031283785.1 Tannerella sp.
ATCTTTTTATTGAGGCTGTTAAGATAGAATATGAATATTATATAAAACAAGAGCGTATGAAAGAAGAGCAACGAGCGATTCGGGAACAAATGAAACAAGAAGCCGCGGAACGAAAAAGACTTGAGGAAGAGCAAAGGAAAATAGAGCGCGAGGAACAAAAATACAAAAATGAAATAGAAGCGGCGCAATTAAAGCTTCAAGATACAGCGGACGCGCTTAAGATAAAACAACTGCAAGATTATATAGAAAAACTTCAGGCGCAAATGAGCGGTATAGAGGAAAAAAGAGAGAAGATCGCAAAACTTCAATCTGGATTGGCGGGATACGTGTATGTCATAAGCAATCTCGGCTCTTTTGGGGACGGTATATTCAAAATAGGCATGACAAGACGTATTGAGCCGCAAGAAAGGGTTAATGAACTTGGAGGAGCGTCTGTTCCATTTATGTTTGATGTGCACAGCTTTATATATTCTGAGAATGCGCCCGAACTTGAAACTAAACTTCATAGACGCCTTCATAATCAACGGGTAAACAGAATCAACTTACGTAAAGAATTTTTTTATGCAACGATAGATGAATTAGAAGAACTTGTTTATTCGTTAGAGCCGACCGCAAAGTTTGATAGGACAATGCTTGCTGAACAATACTATCAAAGTATGGCTGTGGACGAGGTTCCTGAAAGCGTGGATATGAATTATGATAAAGATGACGAGAAATTAGATGATACGGTATCATATACCCCAAAGCGTGGTGGAAAAAGTTAGACGGCGGACGGCTTATCGGCAACGTGTGGAGACCGCCGTCATACTTCTGGGAAAGTTAGGCGGATTGAAATATTAGCGGGAATGATATACTATTAAAGATACGGAGGCAATTATGACGCTGGAACCAAAAATGGGCCTAAACTTTGAACAAGTCTGAGCTTACTATACAGGGGATTGCTGAACAGCACAAAGAGACCGAGCGGTTCTTGAAAGAATCCAAAGTGGAAACAGATCAGCGTTTTCAAGAGGTTGCGGAACAGCACAAAGAGACCGAGCGCTTCATGAAAGAATCCAAACGGGAACTTGACCGCGCAATCGGAAAACTCGGCAACAAACTCGGCGAGTTGGTCGAGCATTTGGTCTCTCCCAATCTCTTGAAAAAGTTCAACGCATGGAGGCCATAAGAAGATACGTTGACTCTCTTAACGACAAGCGGGATTATATCGGAGCGATAGCCGGGGGAATTATGAACGAGAACGTGAGGAAGTACGCTTTAAAGAAGGGGTTTTACGTGTTGGAACAGTCCGGGGACACGATGAATATCGCCGCGACGCCGGAGGCGTGGAAGCCTAAGAAGTGGTGAGGCCGGACGGCGGCTTATCGGCAACGTGTGGAGGCCGCCGTCGAGCTTGCGGGAGAATGGGTAAATAAAAGGAAAAACACCGTAGTCCGCTTGCATGGTTCAAGGCGGGTAGTGTATTCTATTTAATTATGGAGGAGAAACTATGAAACTTACATACAGTTATGTTATCGATGACGGGTATTATGTCGGACATCTTGACGACTATCCGCAATATACCACACAGGGCGAATCTCTCGAAGACTTTGAAAAATCGCTTCATGAGATATACGCATGGATACTGGACGGGACGCTGGACGTTAAAGAGCGCAAAGGGCTTTTAGAGGTCGCCGGATGAAACGACAAGACTTTTTAAAAATACTCAAAGAAAAAGGGCTTGTCTTTTTTAAGCACGGCGCAAACCATGACATATTTTTTCACCAGAAAACCGGAAAAAAGATACCGATACCAAGACACCAAGAAATAAAAAATACCACCATCTTAAACATTCTGAAAGAAATACCTGATTGATTATGGAGAATATGAAGCCCGCCGACCTCCCACTAGAACCAATAAACCCCGCTAAAGACCCCGCCGGAGACCTGTCTGGCTTCGAGGAAAGCCGGAGCGCTGGATAGCGCCTAAGAATACGCGGGGAAGGCTTAAAGATGCCTTCATTGGCGGGCGGATGTTCGCCGGTCCGGCGGCGCGTTCCTTGCTCCGAAGTCGCCGGGTCAACCCTTGTGGGTTTCTCCGCTGCTACCACAGTGGGGGAATAAGAGAATAAATGAGTACTAATGGCTATTGTACTGAAGGATATTTATGTCTGGAAAGAAAATAAAAACCCTTGATGATTTATTCCAACGGCTTGGATTAAACGCCTCGAATGGCTTATATTTTCTTAATGATACTCAATGGAAAGCCACATTGCGTTTTCCTAATCGTGTTGCGCGACTTTTGGAAGAAAAGATACGGCCTGACGCTTTTTTTGTATTGATAATAAACCATTGATATTGTTTTTTACCTCTCTTACAGACAATGACCTTTATAAAAAAAATTGGAATTTTAATGAGTCTCCGATTGTTATTATTATTCATAATGATAGCATCATCATTTACAACGGGTTTAAATACAATACCGGCCTTATGGAGCTTGAACGATTTGGTAGTATCGAAAAAGAAATAGACAATTTTACATATTTTTCATTGGTTACCGGCAAAACATGGGAACGCTATCAAAAAGAATTAGCTCGTGAAAACCGGCTTGATTATTTTCTCCTAAATAATATTAAAACAGCCCGCAATATTCTTGTTACAGAGAAACGTCTTACCGTAAAAATCGCCAATGCATTAATCGGAAAGTGTATATTTATTCGTTATTTGCTTGATCGCAAAGTGGAACTCAATGTTGAGGGATATTTAAAAGAATGGGGCGATGATGGATTTTGTGAATTATTAAGAGACATATCGAATACTAAAAGATTCTTTGATTATATAAAACAAAAATTTAACGGTGATGATATATTTGGGTTGACGGATGACGAATACGATCAGATTAAAAGCGAAGACCTTGAGGTGTTAATCCGGTTACTAAAAAGTGAGGATTTAGAAACCGGGCAGCGATCGTTGTTTGATATTTACGACTTCTCAATTATTCCAATAGAATTCATAAGTAATATATATGAATTATTTATTGGAAAAGACGGGCAGGAAAAACAAAGCGCATATTATACCCCGCTGTTTCTGGTTGATTATATATTGGCAGAAACAATAGAAAAAAGATTTTTAGACAGCCCTCGGTCTGATAGTTGTATAATATTAGATCCTGCCTGTGGTTCAGGTATTTTCCTTGTTGAAGCCCTGCGGAAAATAATAGAGCGGCGTCGCATCAAAAATCCTAAAGCGGCGCTGACTCCGGAAATACTTCGTGATATAGCGAGTAATAATATATATGGGATTGATGATGATTCAAACGCCATACAGATGGCGTTATTTTCAATATATTTGACATTATTGGATTATCAGGAACCTGCCGTAATTGAAATTTTTAATTTCCTGCGTTACTTAATAGAAACTTTTTTAAAGCTAATTTCTTTAATGCTTGTTCCGATTTTGAACAGAAACTTAAAACCGTCAAATTCGATTATATTTTAGGTAACCCGCCATGGAAAGGAGGCGGATTAGGGAATATTGGAAAGGAATATATAAAAAACAGAAGAAAAAAGGAAAAAACACTATGCAAGAAATACCCAATTGATATTAACAACAAGGAAATAGCGGAAGGCTTCATATTACGCGCGAGTGATTTTTCGAGTCTGGAAACAAAAACGGTATTTATTATTAGAAGCAGTATTTTATACAACATGGGATATAGTGAAAATTTCAGCAAATTCCGCCGTTACTTATTGGAAGAATATTTTATTCATAAAATTGTAGAATTAGCTCCGGTCAGGCATGAAGTTTTTGATAGATCAAATGATCCGTCAATTTCCCCGGCAACGATTATGTTTTATCAATACGCTCACGGCAATAGCACGGATAATAATATATTAGAGCATATAACCGTTAAACCAAGCCGTTTCTTTTCTCAGTTTAAGATTTTTACTATTATGCGTCCAGATTATAAAGAAATAGAGCAAAAATTATTAAAAGAATATGACTGGCTTTTTAAAACGTTAGTTTATGGCTCATATCTTGACTTCAATTTTATCAAGCGGCTAAAAGAAAATTATCATTCAATAAAGAAGATAATATCAAACAAGTCTGATTTTATTTATGGAGCCGGTATTCATTACGCCGGCAAAGAACAAGAACATCCTAAAGACACTAAAGACATTGAGAACATACCGATGATAAATCACAAAGCAATAAAAGCGTTTCACATTGATTATAAGAAGAGCGATATTATCGAGAAAGGAAAGATAGACAGAATAAGAGATAAAAAATTGGAGGTGATCCAGAAAGTATGATGAGTTCTCAAACAAAACCATAATTGATGAAAAAGAAAGGCGTATCAAACGCATTCCGGTGGTTGGACGGTTTCTTGGAAAAACAACAAGTCCTGCGAAACGCCCGCCTGCTCCGATGCCTCAACCGGCAATTGTTCCCTTCTATCCCT
>JAITBC010000069.1 GCA_031283785.1 Tannerella sp.
TTGCTCTTTATGATTTTAGCAATCGGAGCAGCCGTCTGCTATTTTGCTTTAAGCAGCGATAATCCGGCATACTTCATACTGGGAAGCATTGCCGTACTGTTAAGAGTCGCACATTATACAATGAGATTTTTTTGAATATAAAGTTTGCTAAAGATATGGAAGTGGAATTAGACGAAATAATAAAACCCGAAAATCTGGTTTACCGGAAGCCGAAATTGCTCAATGACGTTCCGATGCATTATTGCCCCGGCTGCAGCCACAGTGTAATACATAAGCTTATTGCCGAAATTGTGGAGGATATGGGTATGGAAGAAAAGACGATCGGCATTTCTCCGGTTGGTTGCGCCGTCTTCGCCTACAATTATATAGAGATAGACTGGATTGAAGCTGCACACGGACGGGCTCCGGCAGTGGCTACGGCAGTGAAGAGGTTGAATACAGGGAAAATGGTGTTTACGTATCAGGGAGACGGCGACCTGGCGGCTATCGGGACTGCCGAGACGATTCATGCCGCTAACCGTGGCGAAAACATCGTAATCGTCTTTGTTAACAATGCTATTTACGGGATGACGGGCGGCCAGATGGCGCCTACAACACTTTTAGGCATGCCTACGTCTACGTGCCCTTATGGACGGGAAGCTTCGCTGAACGGTTATCCGCTGAAGATATCGGATCTGTTGGCGCAACTCGAAGGGACCTGCCTCGTCACACGGCAGAGTGTAGATACCGTCGCTGCGGTAAAAAAATCAAAGAGGATGCTGCGGCTGGCGTTCGAAAACTCAATGGCCGGAAAAGGAACTTCCATCGTTGAATTTGTATCTGCCTGCGCTTCCGGCTGGAAACAGTCGCCCGAAAAAGCAAATAGCTGGATGAAAGAAAATATGTTCCCGTTCTACCCGTTAGGAGATTTGAAAAACGTATGATCCCCAATATTAATATGGATAAATTAGGATAATAAAAAGATGAAACATGAAATTATTATAGCCGGATTTGGCGGACAGGGCGTTCTTTCGATGGGTAAAATCCTTGCATATGCAGGGTTAATGGAGGGTAAGGAAATCACCTGGATGCCGGCTTACGGACCCGAACAGCGCGGAGGAACGGCAAATGTTACGGTTATTATCAGCGACGATCCTATAAGCTCGCCGATACTGAACGAATACGATATCGCCATCATCCTCAATCAGCCTTCGATGGATAAATTCGAGCCGAAAGTGAAAAAGGGCGGAATACTTATTTATGACGGTTATGGCATACAGAAACCCATAAAACGCAATGATATTGACATTTATCGTATTAACGCAATGGATACGGCAACCGAATTTAATATGTCTAAAACATTTAATATGATTGTGCTGGGCGGATTATTAAAAATCGCGCCGATGGTATCTCTCGACAGCATAATGAACGGACTGAAGAAAACGTTGCCCGAACGTCATCACAAATTACTTCCGGTAAATGAAGAAGCGATCCGGAAAGGTATGGACATCATCCAAAAAGTATAATTATCTTTGCCGCCTATGAAACGGGGCTTTTTATATATCTTCTTTTTGATTTCCTTTTCAGGAACGCTATCATCCCAATCCGGAAGAAGGGGACTTATGCCTAAATTAAATGTCGCTCCGGAAAATCTGCCGGATAGCCTCCTGCATCAGGAGGATAGCGCTAAAATTATCGTTAATCCTACAACAGCGTTCTTACTCACAGAAAATCCGGGTGAAAGATATATAGCCCCTATGGATACGATGAGGCTCAATTTTTCGAACAGTACATTAATGGAAGGACGCGGACTTGCAATCAGTTATCCGGCAAACATCGGCGCTCCGGCACAAAGTCGCATATTCTCGGAACGCACCGAAGATAACGATTTTATTTTCGCAAATCCGTACTGTTACTATATAATAACCCCCAAAAATGCGCTCTTTTACGATGTCAAAGACCCTTACACAAGGATATCTTATATAAGAGCCGGAGGGCAGAAAAACAGGGAAGAAGTGCTCAGCGGGGTGCTTACTACAAATTTCGGTAAAAAGCTGAATATCGGTGCGGATTTTGATTATACATATGTCCGCGGCCAATATACGGCAAACAGCAACAAACTGTTATATTATCGCCTTTTCGGGAGTTACCTGTCCGACAGGTATGAATTGCACTCCTACTTGCGCAATTATAATTACCTGAATACCGAAAACGGAGGCATCAAAAACGACAGTTTGATAACGCATTTCGACGATTTTAACGATGGAAAAAGGCCTCTCGACAGGCAATCGTTTCCTACCCGGTTTACAGATACGTGGAATCGCATAAAGGGAACGCAAGTTTTTATTTCCCACCGCTATAATTTAGGATTTTATCGCGAAATGACGGCGAAAGAAAAAGAAGAGGCGGAAAAAAAGATAGAACTGAGAAAAAAATTAGAAGAACATAAACAGCATGAAGAAGCACTGTCGGGCGTAAATGCGAATACGGATCCCAATGAAAACGCATCATCATCATCAACGCCGGATATTTTTGCGGGGACTGCCGGCAACGGTCGGGATGATGAGGAGGAGGAAGATTTAAATGCCGTCTTCGTCCCCGTATCAAGCATCGTCCATACGCTGGAATATGAACGCAACAGCCGGCGTTTTATATCGGAAATGAACATGATTGATACCTGCTACGAACACCGGTTCGGCGCCAAAGACTCTACGTTGAACGATTTCACCGAATCGTGGTACTTAAACAATACGGTCGGACTGTCTTTACGGGAAGGATTTCAGGATTGGGTTAAATTCGGACTGACGGCTTATCTTAATTTTGAGAAACGAAGATTCATGCTCCCTTCAGCCGACGATTCCCTGACCGGTACGACTGATTATGACGAGTTTTCCACCTATCTCGGCGCCGAACTGTCAAAACGACAGGGGAAACTACTTACCTATAAAGTGAAAGGAGAATTTTGCCTCGTGGGAACCGACCTGGGAGAATTTCGTGCAAACGGCGAAGTGAAAACACAGTTCCGCCTGTTAGGGAAAGATGCTTACATAAAAGCCGACGGATATATTAAAAATCTGACCCCGGCATTTTACACGCGTCATTATCATTCACGCTATTTCCTGTGGGACCTGGGGCTGAAAAACACGCAACGGGTATACGCCGGAGGGGAAGTTGACGTCAAACAGACGCAGACAAAATTCTCGGCAGGCGTGGAAAGCATCCAAAACTTCATCTATTTTGGAGAAAAAGGTATCCCCGAACAGTATGAAAGTAATCTCCAGGTCATAACCGCACGTATCCGGCAGGATTTCAGATATAAGGCCTTCGGCTGGGAAAATGAAGCGGCATATCAACTCAGCAGCGAAAAAAGCGTACTGCCTCTGCCGCAGATATCCGCATACACAAATATCTACCTGGACTTCAGAATAGTAAAAGTATTATATCTCCAAATCGGCGCGGATGCTCATTACCATACTTCATACTATGCACCGTATTATGAACCTGCCACACAGCAGTTTCAGACACAGAAAGAGAAAAAAACAGGTAATTACCCCATTATCAACGCGTATGCAAACTTTCAGTTGAAACAGGCAAGGTTCTTTGTCTCGGGATATAACCTGAGTTCACTGTTTATCAAGCCGGCCGGTTACTTCTCGTTGACACATTATCCGCTCAATCCGATGATGATCAAACTTGGCATATCCGTTTTCTTTAATAATTAACATGATTATATGCAAAATGCAAAAAAACGATGAAATCTCACTGCGCTCAAGACGGTAGGACTGGTAACAGAGGCAGATATTTATCCGCTTTGGATTGGACGGGCCTCTTAATATCGTCGCATTGGCGGTACTCCTGTTTCTATTGTTTATAATCGTCACGGGAATTTGCATATATAAACCCAAAAATCCCCCTTTCTTCCATAAAGGTCGAAAGAGGGATATTACAATATAAATCTTTTTTGGGGCGATGGGGTTATTCCCGGTACTTGCCTTCTTTCTTGAGCTGTTCAATAAAAATATTCCATTCCGGTTCTATCGCTTTCCACTGTTCTTCAAGCAATGCATCTATGGCAGCCCAATTCCATTTATTACGTTCCCTGAACGACTTCGTAAACACGGGATGATTCTTCTTACTACTAATGTAATAGTGACACTCGGATTTCCGTTCAAAATCAGGAAAATATTCACCCGGTACATACATTTTATCCGGTTCTCCGGAGGGATTCGGTATAATTTCTTCACACTCACAATGTATACAAGGACGAATGGTTATTACTGATGATGTAGGATGATCCATCGAAAAACTTAGAAGTTCCTTATCATATAAAAAAATAACTAACGTACCAAAGTAGTTTCCTAATGTATTATTACTAATTTTCAACTCATCTGTTGTTGTATTGTACCATTCAATATCAAGTCCCCTGCACCACATTACGGTGTCATTTTCCGCCCCGTCATTTCCTGTATCGGAGCTTCTGACGTTTACTTCTTCCGTATCGGAATTTCCGGTATCTACTTTAGGAATTACCGCCTTGATAGACAAAGCGGAATTAGTCATGTTTTCCTTGGCACAGGAAGAAAAACATAACGCACATACGATTATAGACAAATAATTCTTTTTCATAATAAACAATTTTAGAATTTTATTTTCAAACAGTTATCTTTTTAAAAGTTTCCGGGAATATAATTTCCCGTTTATTTCCACGATGCACACATACAATCCTTTGCTTAAACCGTCCGTATCAAGAGAAAAGGAATGTTTTCCATTTTCCAGCGCCCTGCTGTTAAGTATTGTAGCCATTAATTGCGACGCCTGATTGAAAATTCTTACGGATACAGTCGCTTTTTGCGGTAAATCTATATGGATGGCTGCATGATCATCTACGGGATTGGGCGCTATATTTATTACGCTGTGGCTGTCGACAGCGTTTATCTCCGCATTGGATGTTTCGTCCTTTTTCAATACAATTTTGTCCAACAGTCGCTTAATATACTTTTTTGCAAATGTTTCGGGCATGGGCGCTATATATCTTCCCTGACTGTCGTAGTTTTTCATTTCCCATTCATCCTTTATTTCTTCCAGTATGGATGCATAATTTTCTCTTGCAATTTCACAAAACAGGTATTCGGCGATGAATTTCTCGAAAGTAGCTTCTTCGTTCGCAAAAACCACATTCGCAAAGAAAATAATGCTTTCCTCCAAATTGTTTTTTGCATATTCTATCAACCGCTTACCTTCTTCCGTTTCAATATAGGGAGAAATGTTACTGAAATAGGCCATTTCAGGCGACTGAATTTTCTCCTTCCATTTATTATAAAGCGACTGGAGAGCGGACGCAGATCGCGGTTTCACGGAGTTGGACGTAATCAGGTTCATCTGGTCTTCATCCAGTTTTACATCCTCTATTACCGTTAATCCTTTTTCGATAGATTCTTCCATTGTAAAAGTCGGGTACGGCGAATTTCTTTTTGCCGCACGCAACGCTAATACATTAGCCCTTTCGTCGCTATCCGGATTGGCTTCGGCAGAATATAAATTCAGCGAATTAGGATCTGTACTTGCATCTCTGTAATAAGCGATAATATCGCCATACCCACCCCCAATAACAGCGCCATTCCCATCATATACAGGCTGACCACTTAATGCATTTTTCGGATGAAATATTCTCTCCAATTGGCCGCATTTACTTTCCCAGTCATAACCGTGTGGATTATTGTTAGCTAATAACCGAACGGATGAATGAGTTATACCACTACTAACCGTACTGCTGTATGACCACAATGCTATTTCGGCATTGCCGGCATGCGCCTGATCTCTGGTATATGTTGTCGCGCCGGCATAACGACTTGGATTATTTCCATAATAGTTATCCCATGTATTCCAAACAGAAAGAGAACCATAATAATATCCGCCTAATTCTCCTTGAAACCATGCGGTTGCAATACCCCCAGCCCAGGCGTGACAGTTATACATAGAGGTTTTCGGAGCGGTGATCATAGCATCAGTTGCTTTTAAATTTGGAAATACAGCGCTACTGATATCCGTAGGCCTTCCATTTTTTACATTCCCATACGCATCACAATTCCCAAAATAAAAGCTCATGGCGCCTTCCGCCGAAACCAGCATACTGTATGTATCGGAGGAATATTTATTTAACTGAATACGCGCATCGTCAAACCATAAATAATCCATCGGGTTGATATAAAAAAGTGTTTCTCCCTTGAATTTCATTTTGTGGGTGTTGTTGGCTTGGTTTTGCAGCAGGAAGAATACCGGTATGCCAGTGGAGTATGCTGTGAAATAATCCAATGCCCCTCTGTTGGAGGTGTCGTGACTGACATCAAACATAACGCCGGCAACAGGTGCACTCGAATTAAGGATGGTTCCGTTCTGATAAACATCAACAAGGCCTTGCCGTCCTAACGCTGACGAGGCAAAAGAACTGTTGTACGCACGAACTACCAAGTAATAATCCCCTGCCGGGATATTAGAAACGTTTATCCACGAATGATAGCCGTTCGTATTTGTATTATAGTCGTCGTTATACCACGAATAATTATGCGGGTCGTTAACCTTATACAGATACATAACCGGATCAACCGAAGTGTTGCTATCGCCGCTTATAGCCGCTGTATTGAATGTGTAATTGCCTGCCGACAGTGACAACAGACGGTGATAAGTATATGTTATCGGCACATTCATCCGATGGCTGAAATTGCCTTCCGGAGCAGGAAATACATACGGAACCATCTGCCAGTTATTGTCGTTTGGAAACATGGCAGAACGTAGCGACGGAACATTCCTCGTATCGATGCTCTCTCTCAATATCCGGTCTATATCATCCTGCGTTTCCTTTTCTGCCGGCAAGGAACGATCCGGATCGGACTTTAAATA
>JAITBC010000094.1 GCA_031283785.1 Tannerella sp.
GCGGTTGCAGGTAAACCCCGAATCAATATAAATGGAATTTTTCGCACGCAATACGGTATGGATTGTATTTGCACTTCCGTACAGGTTGATCACAGCATTTCCTTCAAGCCATATATCACCTCCGGATGTACTGCCGCATGCTGCACGTGAGCCGTAATCATGAGGTGCAGGAGCTCCTTTGACGCCCGCTCCTCCCCAGAGCCCGGACAGGTTCGAATACAGGTTGATATTGGCGGAATCGCCGAATGAGGCATACCCGGCTTTCAGAATTATATTTCCGGCAACAGCCTGTTCACGTTCAAAGATAAGATCCTGTTTCGTATGGATCGTCTGTTTCGCTTCAAGCAATAAGGCTTTTTCTCCTTTTTGTTCAAATTTTATCTGCTTGCCGCCATCAACATTCGAGCCGTATATATCCTGGCCTGCCTGAATCATAACTTCGCCATTCACCGCCGACGTTGAGACATTCTTGTATAACAGGTTATTTTCAAAGAACACGTCATCATGCTCCGAACGGAAGAATGTAAGTCCTTTCCCGTTTACGGTTATTTCCGTGCTTCCGCCAAAGTAAAGCATACCTGTCTGAAGGCTTCCGGTATCAGTGATGCATGAACGGCTGAGAGAATTCGAATTAGCCCCTTTCGCCCATAAAATAAGATTACTGTCTGCCTGGTCAAACGTAAATGCAGGATTAATCAAAATAGAGGCCTCGTCGGAAAGTATGCGAACCTCATTACTGTTTGCCGTAACATTCATATTTATCGGTGGAGCCGAGCCTGCGAAACGTACATCGCCGCGAGCCTGGATATGCAAAGCGCCTTTGGCGCCGGCGTTACTGACGGCATTATTTAAATTCGCAACGGCATCATTCGCAAAATTAATATCGGCAAGGTATCCTGCATTCACGTTATTATTACCATAATTTAATATATACAGTGCCGTATCGCCGTCAATTTTAAATGCAGGAGTGTTTTGAGCGCCATATACGCCAAAGTTTATCGGGAAGTTATTTGCAGGGCTGTTACAGCTTTCAAAATTTTTGATCGTGCCGCCCGAATATACGTGGAATTTTTCCTGTCCCAACGTTTGCGGGCCTACTTCTATGACGCCGGGGTTGTTTACGGCGTCGGCAGTATGTATATTTGCTCCATTTGCGGCATCATAACTGTAGTTTCCATATACACCGAATAACGCGCTTCCTACAGTATCTGCCGGCACGGGGATATCTATTTTTTTATCTGCGCCCGTCCCAAGTCTATATGAACCGAGGTGATAGACGGGATCATATGTTATCAGATGATGCACCGGGATTTCCGGACGGTTTCCTTTCAGGTAAACATCGGCACTTGGGTTGGGAAAATCGGCCGCAAAATATTTAAGATTATTGCGTGTTGAGAATCCTGTTCTGTATTCCTGATAAATATTTACATGATAATCGCCTTTTGTCCTCATCGCCCAACGGGACGAATCGGGTACGACAACCATAGCGTTCGTTTCTTTATACTTCCCGCCCACATTATCGTCGCCCGACTTGGAAGCGATACTCCCTGTCTCATCACCAACATCACCTTCAACGCAAACAACCGCTCCGTTAATCAGTTGAACGGCGGCGTCAAGGCGGGTATCTCCCTGTTTATCCAGCATGATCCACGTATCAATATCCGTAGGAGTAGCATACACGGTATCGTTATGGCAGCACGGCCAATAGTCGACATTCGTCTTGCCGGTAGAATAATTCCCGTTAACATTATATGTCCTGTACCACCAGTCAATATTTTTGAATATTATATTCTCATACGTATTAGATACGGTAGACACGGTTGTAGGGCGCAGGAAAGAGGTCAATGACCCCGAATTTTGTCCGCCTGCCGGACTTGCGACCTCTTTAGCATGCAAGCTCGGGTCTTTGCCGTAATTCAACTTTAAATTATCTGCTATGGCTCTGCCTCTAACCGAATCTCCGTTAACCTGAAGGAGGTTCACTCCGTTATCCGTAAGGCCTTTGATATAAGCATGACCGGTAAAAGCCGGATTTGCAACAAATGTCGTTGTATACGGGATTACGCAATACCGTTTTTGTGTCGTCACTTTTCTCAATCCTCCATTCTTTGCTATATTATGGTTTTTATAATGCTCATAGAAAGCTTCAATTCCTCCCGGGAATTTCCGTATCGCCGAGTCTATGGAAGTCCATTTATTTGGTATAGGAGGAGTTGCCGATTCAAGATTGGCGAACATGTGGTGCCAGTATACGAGATTTATATCGGTGTCTGTTTCCCACGAATCGCAATAGAGAACATTCTCCTTCATGGCAAACGGAATGTCGTCGTGCTGGAATCCTACGGAAAAATGCGCCGTGCCTTCCCCTGAAAAACCAATATCATCACAAGTTCCTCCTGCCGACTGGTCCCGTTTATGGATGTCCAGGTTTATCCATCCTGCCGCAAAGCCTCCAGCGTTATACGAATGTATGACAACATTTCTGGAATGTTCGCTTCCTAACTGAATAGCAGGAACGAGTAAATTACCGACAATACTCCCGCTCGAAGGCTCGGATATCTGCAAATTTTCACCAATAGAAGCCGTTTCGCCTGCTCCAAATTCATTATTGACATCCTTATCTCCTAAAATATTACCTGTCGTACCTCCACTTGTACGTCTTGGAGTAATTTGTGATGTATCTCCTTTCCCCGGAGGGATTACAGAGCGTATTGCCGCCTGTGTCCGTACCTGCGGCAGCATTGCTTCCTGCCGTACAATCTGTTCCTTCGTCGGAGGCACACAGTCATGTTCACAGTTTTCATCGTGCACATGCGCATGACTTTGTGACAACAACACCCCGTGTTGTCCCATAATGACCTTACCACATAACATCATGACGGATATGTAGCCAATCAACAGTAAAATTCTTTTTTTCATAATCTCATAACTTTAAGTTTATTATATATCACCCTTGTTTTTTCTTCTGAAATTCGATTATACACCCACCGATAATCTTATCCGCCGATGACTGTCATCCCGTTCTCTCTCTTTATACACCTTAATTGTTTATATACACTACCAAAAGTGTGGCAAAAATAGCATAAAAAACAATACGAAAAAAATTTTTACTGCAATTTTTTTTCTCTCCGCATATCCAACCGTCAGAGTCCCGTTCCCATGAAACATACGGGAGAGCAAAATAATATTCCGACCACTTTGAGCAATTCGACAATTCGCCGGTGTTCGCCGGACTCGGCGTCGCTCGTCCGGAACAATGGAGCGGACACAACGTTTCGTGCGGCAGCGGAAGCCGGAAGAGTTCATTAGCTTTGGCGAAAAAAAAAGTTTGCCTGTTAAGAATTTGCGGATTTTAGTTTTTTTTTGTACTTTTGCAACCTCATAAAAGAACGTATACGTTCACATTAACAATTAAGATCGTATGAATTACGCATTAATAACAGGAGGATCCCGCGGTATCGGTCGTGCGATTTGCATGGAGCTGGCTTCCAAAGGGTATCCGGTGATTATCAATTATGCTTCGAACGAAACGGCGGCGCTGGAGACGAAGCAGCTGGTGGAGGAACGGGGAGGCGCAGCGGAACTGCTTCCGTTTGACGTGGCGGACGGCGTCGCGGTGGACAAGGCTGTTGAAGACTGGACGGAAAAACATCCCGAAGATTATATCGGCGTTTTGGTGAACAATGCCGGCATACGCAGGGATGCCATGATGATTTTTATGCAGGACGCACAGTGGAGCGAAGTGATAGACATTTCCCTGAACGGTTTTTTTTATGTTACGCGTCGTGTATTGAAAATGATGCTTATGAGACGCAACGGGCGTATTATCAATATAGTATCGCTTTCGGGGTTGAAAGGGTTGCCCGGGCAGACGAATTATTCGGCGGCAAAAGCGGCGGTTATAGGCGCGACAAAAGCGCTTGCCCAGGAGGTAGCGCCGCGGAAAGTTACGGTCAATGCCGTTGCTCCCGGATTTATCCTGACCGATATGACAAAAGACCTTGATGAGGAGTCACTGAGGAAAACGATCCCTGCCGGACGCTTCGGAAAAGCGGATGAAGTGGCCGCTTTAGTGAGTTTCCTGGCGTCGGACGCCGCTGCGTATATTACGGGAGAAGTCGTTTCTATAAACGGAGGTCTTTATTCATAGTCGATAATGAACAGGCGGGTCGTCATAACGGGTATCGGAATCTATTCCTGTCTTGGTAAGAGCCTCGACGAGGTGGCAGCATCGCTGTACAGGGGCAAATCGGGTATAGGCATCGACATTGCGCGTACGGCATACGGTTATCGCTCTCCGTTGACGGGCATTGTTGCGCCGCCGGATTTGAAAGGATGGATAGACCGGCGAATGCGTCAGTCGTTATCGGAGGAAGCCGAGTTTGCCGTTGCTGCAACGCGTGAAGCGATGTTGACATCCGGGATAGATGAAGATTACCGGCGGGATCATGAGATCGGTGTTTTTTACGGGAATGACGCCTCGGCGCAGGCGATTGTCGAAACGCATGAGGCGATGCGCGAAAAAAAGGATTCCATGCTGATCGGTTCGGGAGGCGCTTTCAAGTCGATGACATCCTCCGTATCAATGAATCTTTCCACGATATTCAGATTGCGGGGAGTGAGCATCTCCGTGGCGGCTGCCTGTGCAAGCGGCTCGCATGCCGTCGGCCTGGGGTACGTATTCATTCGCTCCGGCATGCAGGATATGGCGCTCTGCGGAGGCGCACAGGAAGTGAACATTTATTCCATGGCCGGGTTCGACGGCTTGAGCGCTTTTTCGATGCGGACGGATGAGCCGGAAAAGGCTTCGCGTCCTTTCGATGCGAATCGCGACGGATTGGTGCCGGGCGGTGGCGCGGCAAGCCTGATCCTTGAAGAAGCAGAGCATGCGCTGAAACGTGGCGCTACGATATACGGCGAAGTTGCGGGTTATGGTTTTTCATCTAACGGTGGACCTATATCGCAGGCCGATGAGCAGGGCGCCGCCGTCTCGATGGCGCGCGCGTTGACGGATGCCGGCATAAAAGCTCCGGATGTGGATTATATAAATGCGCATGCTACGTCGACTCCACAGGGCGACCGCTGCGAAGCGCTGGCAATCGACAGGATATTCGCCGCATCGGGAACTCCCGTCAGCTCCACAAAATCGATGACGGGACATGAGTGCTGGATGGCCGGCGCAAGCGAAATCGTTTATTCATTGCTGATGATGAAGAACAGTTTTATCGCGCCTAATATCAACTTTGAAACGCCGGACGAAACGGCGAAAAACCTGAATATAATATCGGAAACGAAGGAGCGGAATATCGATTTGTTCCTCTCAAACTCTTTCGGTTTCGGAGGAACAAACAGTTCTATTATTGTCAGGAAATACCGGAAGCGAGGAGATTAGCAGTTTAGTGACAAAAAAATATATTATATAAGCAGATGGAACGAAAAGAATTAGAAGCGAGAGTAAATAAATTTCTGATAGAAGAAATGGAAATTGAGGCCGGCAATATCCGTGACGATGCGAAGCTAAAGGAAGATGTCGGACTTGACAGTCTTGATTATGTGGATATTGTTGTGATTGTAGAGAAGACGTTCGGCTTTAAAATCAAACCGGAAGAAATGTCGGAAGTATTAACAATGAAAGAATTTTACGATTACATAGAATCTAAAATCAAGTGACGGATATTTAACGAAAAAACGCAAACAATCAATATGGCTGGAAAAGAAAGGGCATGGAAAGGCGTTACCGGAGGGAGCGTTTTCGGGCAAAAGGCAATGAAAATACTTTTTTCAATCGTCAATGTCTATGTCGGATATTTTATCCTTCTTTTTGTAATCCCGTTTTATATGCTTTTCGCACGGAAAGGGTATCTTGCGATATACCGTTATTTCCGCAGGCAACACGGCTATCCGGCGGTAAAATCGTTTTTCAAGACATACGGGAATCATTTCATGTTCGGCCAGATGATCCTTGACCGTTTTGCCGTTTACGCCGGGCAGCGGAATTTCAAAATAGACAATCCGGATAACGACCTGTTCCTTCGTATGGTTTACGCTCAACATGGTTGCATTGTAGCAAGTGCGCATGTCGGGAATCCCGAATTGTGCAGCTATCTGTTGAAACAGAAGACAAAACGCATCAACAGTATGATCTTCGGGCGCGAGACGAAGGAGGTGCAGGAGAATCGTCGGTTGGCGCTTGCGGACAATAATGTGCGACTTATCCCGGTATCGGAAGATATGTCGCATATCTTCCTGATAAACGAAGCGCTGACAAACGGCGAGATGGTCAGTATGCTATGCGACCGCGCTTTCGGAAGTAACAAAACCGTCGAATGTGACTTCCTTAACGGAAAGGTCGATTTTCCCATAGGCCCTTTTGCGCTCGCCATGCAGTTTAATGTTCCCGTAATAGCGATGTTTGTCATGAAAGTAACGGCTTCGCTTTATCGTATTCATGTGATGTCGCTTGCCGTCCCGACAGAAGGAGACAAACGCCGGCAAATAAACGAAATGACCCGCTCTTTCGTGAAAATTTTGGAGGGTATTGTGAAAAAATATCCCGAACAGTGGTTTAACTTTTATAATTTCTGGAAAAATGAAGATGTTCCCAGCTCTTGAGAAGAAATATGCAAAAGAACAAATGAAGATCCTTGAAGCACAGCGGTATGCCCACGAGATAGCTTTCGCGCCGGTGACGTTTCAGGTTTCGCGCCTGATGGTAAAATTCGGAATACTCCGCCTGTTATCCGACGCCAAAGAAGGACTGACGATGGACGAGGTGGCGGAGAAAACGGGCTTGTCGCACTATGCCGTGCAGGTGTTACTGGAATCATCGCTTACGATAGGCATCGTACTGTATGCCGGCGAACGTTTCGTCATCTCAAAAACCGGATGGATACTGCTGAGCGACCCGATGGTGTCGATTAACATGCGTTTTAACCATGATGTGAACTACCTCGGTATGTATCATATGGAAGAAGCCTTGCTGGAAGGCAAACCCGAAGGCCTGAAAGTGTTCGGCCAATGGAAAACAGTATATGAAGGATTATCCTCCCTGCCTGATGCGGCGAAAGAAAGCTGGTTGGATTTCGATCATTTCTATTCGGATAACTCGTTCGACGAAGCGTTGGAAATCGTCTTTTCGTATCACCCGGCAAAACTGCTTGATGTCGGCGGAAATACGGGCCGTTGGGCGTTGCGTTGTGTCGGCTACGACACAACGGTGAATATCACCGTTATGGATTTGCCGCAACAAATAGCGATGATGCAAAAAAACATATCCGGGAAAGAGGGCGCCGACCGTATATACGGACACGGGGCAAACCTGCTCGATAAAAACGAACCCTTCCCGAAAGGATTCGACGTCGTATGGATGAGCCAGTTTCTCGACTGTTTCTCGGAAAACGAGGTGGTGAGTATCGTGAGACGCGCGGCCGAATCAATGGACGGAAATTCGAGACTTTTTATCATGGAAACGTTATGGGACAGGCAGTCGAACGATATAGCCGCTTACTGCCTGACGCAGATAAGCCTGTATTTCTCTGTTATGGCGAATGGTAACAGTAAAATGTATCATTCGGAAGATATGATCCGTTGCGTGGAAGCGGGCGGCCTGGAAATTGAAAAGATATACGACAGCCTGAAAAGCGGACACTCCGTTTTAGTATGTAAAAAAACATGAAAAACAGATATACGCCTATGACTCCCGAAGAATTTGACATATCGGAATTATTGCCGCAGAGATATCCGTTCATCATGGTGGACAGGTTGACATATTATGATCCGGTTATAACAAAAACAATTTTCAGGGTGAACGACGACAATCTGTTTTGCCGTAACGGTGTCATGGAAGAATCGGGCCTGATTGAGATTATAGCCCAGACTTGTGCGGCAAGGATGGGATATAAGGAAAAGACGGAAACTCATCGTGACGGAAGGATAAAAATCGGGGTTATCGGAATGATAAAAAAAATGGAAATCTTCCGTAACCCGTATGCAGGCGAGGAACTTGAAACGACAATCGAAATCGTAGCAGATGTGTTTAACTCAACACTTGTTGAAACGAAAATAGAAAGCGGCAATGAAACATTAGCGACATGTGAAATGAAAATTTATCTTACGGAAAAAGTTCCGGGGTAGCCGGTATGTCCTGAAAGATTGACGGTAAACCCCGGCACATGGGCGGCAAATGCTTCGGTGTGGTTTATATGTGGATGATGCAGCGCGAGAGAGAGAGGTAGGAGAATCCTGAGTACGCATGTGGCAGGAGCTTTGGAACGGATAATATAAAAAATTAAGGAATAAACTAATGGACGAAGTGGTATTGAAAGCATCTAAAGAATTTGATGTCAGGTTCAGTGAGGTCGACTCAATGAACATCGTATGGCATGGTTCTTATGCGCTTTATTTCGAAGATGCACGCGAGGAGTTCGGACGTGTTTACGGGCTTAGTTACCGGTTATTTATTGAGAACAAATGTCCTGCTCCGCTTGTTGATTTGAATTTCAGGTATATAAAACCGCTGTTGTATGGGCAGCGCGCGCGCGTCGACATAACGTACCGTAATACGCGCGCAGCTAAAATTGTTTTCGATTATGAGATCCACCTGCCGGAGGACGACAGTATCGTTACGACAGGAACATCCATACAGGTGTTTATCAATAAAGAACATAATCTGATGCTTACAAACCCTCCCTTCTATGAAGAATGGAAAAAGAAATATAATCTGTTATGACGATATTGCTTGGCGATAATATAATTTCGGCCTTGGGATTTACGACGGAAGAAAATTACCGCAATGTAAAACGGGGCGTTAGCGGACTTCATTTTCTCGCTGATCGTTACAGGTTGCCGGAACCGTTCATGGCCTCGGAAATTGATGATGTGCGCCTGAACGGGGCGTTTGAAAAAATTTTGTTGGAGTTTTCCGCAAATGCGGGAAAGGATAAAAACGGAGAGCATCCGGAAGCAAGTCGAATGACGCCGGCCGGTCATCCGAACTACTCCAAACTGGAAAAGGCCTCTATCGTTTCGGTTGCCGGGGCTTTAAAGGGTTCAGGCATAGACCCTTCGGGCAGGGATGTACTTTTTATCCTCTCTACGACGAAAGGTAACATCTTCCTGCTGAACGAAAACGGGCAGGAAGGTTATGGGCAAGACCAGCTTTATCTATGGCGTTCGGCGGAATTGACGGCGCGTTTTTTCGGGAACAGCAACCGTCCGCTGGTCGTTTCAAGCGCCTGCATATCGGGAGCTTCCGCTATTATTGCCGCTCAGCGTGAACTTCGTTCGAAACGATACGATTATGTTATCGTCGTAGGCGCTGACGTACTTTCCGAGTTTATTGTCACGGGATTTCAATCTTTTAAAGCTTTGTCCCGGGAGGTATGCAAACCTTTCGATGCGAACCGCACAGGGCTGAATATCGGAGAGGCCGTGGCGACACTTGTCATGACGGAGTGCCCGGACGACAAAGTCGGAAACGGGAATATCGCTTTCACGGCAGGCGCTGTACGAAACGATGCGAATCATATATCCGGTCCTTCGCGTACGGGTGAAGGCGCCTGCCTTGCATTGCGTAAAGTGCTGGAAGGGATCGATCCTGATGAAATTGCGTTCGTCTGCGCTCACGGAACGGCAACACTCTACAATGATGAGATGGAATCGATAGCGCTGACATGCGCCGGATTGCAACATACGCCCGTAAACAGCCTGAAGGGATATTACGGACATACGCTCGGCGCGGCCGGCGTTATGGAGAGCATCATTTCCGTACATGCGCTGAAGGATGGGACAATTCTTAAAACATATGGATTCGAAACGCTCGGCGTCACGAATCCGCTTGATATTGTTACGGAAAACAGGAATACGGCAAAGCGATACTGTATAAAAATGCTTTCGGGTTTCGGAGGATGTAATGTTGCCGTGTTATTTGCCGAAATTATGAGATGAAAACGATTAAAAACGGTTGATTTGCAGATGAAAAAATGAATTTTATAAGATCATATTGCAGAATTGTTCCAGCCCGCATACTGCTGAACGGGAATGTGTATTTTGAATCCGGTGATGAACCGTTCGTAATGCACGATTTCTTTTCCGCCATATATGGACGTCTGAAGATAGAATACCGTAAATTTTACAGGATGGATGCACTGTCGAAACTCGGTTTCCTCGCCTCCGAACTTGTGCTTGACGGAATCGACAGGGAATTACATAAAGAATATATGGGTATCGCGTTATTCAACCGTAGCGCCTCGCTCGAAGCCGACCGGAAATATCAACAGACGATACGGGATAAAAATAATTTCTTCCCTTCGCCGTCGGACTTTGTTTATACATTGCCGAATATTGTGACGGGAGAAATCTCCATACGGAATAAGATTTACGGGGAAACGGCGTTTTATGTTATCCCCACATTCCGGGGCGACAGCCTGTGTAGCGCTATTGAAAATATGATTCGTTTCGCAGAGATGAAATACGTCCTGGCAGGATGGACCGAAGTCGACGCCTTCTCCGGCACACTCAGTTGCCTGATGGTGCTTTGTGAAGCGGACGACCGTGATACGAACGTAACGGATAACGCGACGGCATCTCCGGCGGCATATTTTGCGAAAAGCAGCCTTTCGCTGCCGTTGAATGTCGATATACTGGAAGGTTTATGTAGAGATGTGTAGAGACGAGTAGAGATATGTAGAGGCCGGCGCCGGTGATGCGAAGGGAGGGGGCGCGCGTATGCAGGCGGGTTCATCGAACGTTGAATATAGATGCAGAGGATGTTTGCATGATAAACATTGATAATGATTAACTTTTTAAATAATAAATATATGGATGAATTGATTTTAGAATTGAAAAACGAGATTATTAAAGTATTGAACCTTGAAGGAGTGACGCCAGAAGATATTCCCGACGACGGTGAGCTTTTCGGCGAAGGACTTGGGCTTGATTCGATTGATGCGCTGGAGCTTATCGTACTGCTCGAAAAGACCTACGGCATCAAACTGAAAGATCCTGCGCAGGGAAAAGAAATCTTCAAGTCCATCCGTACGATGGCGGAATACGTACAGGCAAACAGGATAAAATAAGACGGCAGCGAACAGATGAATAAAGAAATCTATATCACCGGAGCAGGTGTCGTATCTGCTATAGGGATGGATAAAGCCGCAACTCTTGACGCTTTGATGAATCGGCGGACGGGAGTGGAGACAGTCAGATATCTGCAAACTTCGCATACGGACCTTCCTGTCGGCGAGGTGAAATACAGTAACGACGAGCTTCGTGAAATGTTACGGATTCCGTCGTCAGAGGCTTTTATCCGTTCGTCACTGCTTGCAATACCGGCTGTAAAAGAGGCTATGAAGCAGGCGCAGCTTGACGGGCGTTCGTCATTGCGTGCGGCGTTCCTTTCAGGGATCACCGTCGGTGGTATGGATCAGGCAGAACTGATGTATTCCGATTTTTTGAATAATGATTCGAAAAACGATTATATCAGACTTAACGATTGTGGCGCGTGTACGGAGCAGATTGCCGATTTTATCGGCGGTTTCCGGATGATATCAACAATAGTAACGGCCTGCTCGTCGTCGGCTAACACGATTATGATGGGCGCCGATATGATAAAAGCAGGACGGGCGGATATCGTTGTGGCGGGCGGGACGGAATGTCTTTCGCGCTATCACGTCAATGGATTTAATACGTTGATGATTCTTGACCGGGAGATATGTAAACCGTTCGATCGCGATCGTGCCGGGATAAATCTGGGCGAAGGCGCCGGTTATCTGACGCTTGAATCCGCAGAATCGGCAGAGCGGCGGGGAGCGACTCCTATCGGGAAGATATCGGGGTATCGGAACGTGTGCGACGCATATCACCCGACAGCCTCTTCGCCTGACGGTTTAGGGCCTTACCTTGCGATGAAAGGAGCTATTGAAGAAGCGGGACTGAAACCGGAAGATATCGATTATATCAATGCGCACGGCACCGGCACGCCGAATAATGACCTGACGGAAGGCTTGGCGGCGATGAACCTTTTCGGCGATAACGTACCTCCGCTTTCATCCATAAAGGCCTATACGGGACATACGACAAGCGCCGCCGGCAGCTTCGAGGCCATAGTGTCGCTGCTTGCCATTGAACATAATTTTCTGCCGGCGAACATGAATTTCAGAAATAAAATCGAGGAACATAACTTTGTCCCCGTCACAGATTCCGAACCATCACGACCGGTAAGGCATATCCTGTCGAATTCGTTCGGTTTCGGAGGTAACGATTCCGCTATTATTTTATCGAAAATTTAATCCGTTATGTCAGTATATATACAGTCAGCAAATCAAATATCGGCGCAAAAGCCGCTGTCGGACGAATGGTTCGACACTCCCGTCTATTATGACGGTAAACGGGTGCCGACGATTGACCCCGATTTCACGAAACATTTCCCCTCGTTAGCGGCACGGCGCATGTGTGTGCTTCTGAAACGCGCCGTCATGATATCGCGCCTGACGCTTAAAGAAGCCCTGACGGAGATGCCCGACGCCATAATCAGCGGAACAGGACTCGGATGTATTGAAAATACGGAGAAATTCCTTCATTCGATCATTGAGAACGGCGAGAAATTTCTGCAGCCGACATATTTCATGCAGTCCACGCATAATATCCTTAGTTCGTCGATTGCAATAGACCTGAAATGTCACGGATACAACAATACATTCGTGCATCGTGGAGCATCGTTCGAAAGCGCTTTGCTCGACGCATTTCTACAGTTCGAACGGAAACGCATACGGACGGCGCTGGTCGGCGGATACGACGAACTGACCGACGATTATTACAAGTTTTTCGAAAGGATAGGCATATGGGATTTTGTGCGGGGATCGTCGCCTGAAAAGAGATGCTTTGCAGGTGAAGCCGCTGTTAACATGTTGCTCGGTACGGATAAAAACGAACATACGATATGTGAAATAAGCAATGTGGAACTTATGTTCTGCCCGACGTATGAACAGTTAGGCGAAACGCTTGATGTGACGCTTGCAAAAGCAGGATGCGGATTGTCCGGCGTCGATGCGGTACTGACGGGTCTTAATACACATGTGGAAAACGATAATGTATACCGTGATGTGATATCGCGTTTTCTGGGGGGCTGTCCCGTCATGCAGTATAAACATCTGTTCGGCGAATCATTCTCATCTTCCGCACTGGGCGTATATGTTGCGATGACATGCCTTCGTAAAGGCAGAATACCGTCTTTCCTGCTCGCTGATATTAACCGGAAAACCGACGCCGCCGAATCCGCCGGTATCGACGGCGTTAAACGGATACTTGTGTATAATCATTACAGAAATAAGTCCCACTCATTTATACTTTTATCGTCATGCTCAAATTAATATTCTGTTCGATCATACAGTGTGCGTTTCTTGCGGCAGGACAGGTTTTTCTTAAATTCGCCCTTGAAAAATTCGAGAAATTCTGCTGGACATGGAAATTCTTCCGGGATTTCTTTACAAACTGGTGGCTTCCGGCATCCGGGCTTTCCATGGTTGCCGCTTCTGTTATATGGTTTTATATACTGAAACATAACGATTTGTCGCTTGCTTATCCGCTTATAAGCATCAGTTATATTTTCGGAACGCTGGCTGCCGTTTTTATTTTTCACGAGACGGTACCGGCAACACGCTGGATAGGCGTTCTGTTTATCATGATAGGAGTGGCATTTTTAACGAAATCGGCGTGACTTGTTGAACTTTCAAACTATGAAAAAATATTAACGGAGAGGTTTTTTCCGAGATTAGTATTAAATTTGAAGCGTATAAACAAAAATTGTCGGGAATTTTTATGAAGAAAAATGTGATTTTATTACTGGGATTGCTTATATGTCCGGTGTTTTTGCCGGCACAATATCAGGAAGCGACAGGAGAGCAGCGCGACGAAATCGTAAGTAAGATTACTCAGGCTGCCGGCGATATGAAAACGATGCATGGCGATTTTATGCAGGTAAAAGAATTGTCTTTTATGGACGATAAAATGACGTCCGAAGGAAAGATGTATTACAAAAAAGCGAATAAAATACGTTGGGAATATACGAAGCCTTATAAATACGTCTTTTCGATGGATGGACAACAGGTGCGTATGACTTCGGGCGACAAAACGAGCAAAGTGCCTGTCCGCTCAAACAGGATGTTCGGCGAGATAAGTAAAGTGATGATTGGCGGCGTCAGCGGAAGCGGGCTTGTCGATTCTCCCGATTTTGACGCCCGGTTTATGGTCGGGAAGGACGATTATAAAGTAATCCTTACGCCAAAGAAAAAAGAAGTGAAAGACCTCTTTTCTTCCGTGCAACTGTATGTCGGAAAAACGGATAACCGCATCCGCTCGGTCGAACTGGTGGAAAAAAGCGGCGATAAGACAACCATCACGCTGAAGAATGTTCAGGTTAATACGGCTATTAGCGATGATATTTTTTCAAATTGAGAGAATGATGAAATGTTGTTTTCTTTTTGCAATGCCTGTTTTGCTTGCCGGTTGTATTGCCGTATCGCCGGCGGTGAAACGTACGGTAACGGCTAAAAAAACGGATGCGCCTGTGTGGACGGGAAATATACGTTCCGACAGTGTAAAAAACAGTTATCGTGTGACGTTGACGACGCCGGATAACCGCATTACGGGATTGTGTATCTTGAAAAAGACCGGAGAAGAATGGCGTGGAACGCTTGTCAATGAGATGGGGGCGAAAGCTTTCGATTTTATTGTCGCCGACGATAAATGCGAGCTTTTTAATGTTATTCCGGCAATGGATAAACGGTATGTGAAAAAGACGGTAGCAGCCGATCTGTATTATCTTTTCAATGTCGACAACCCCCAGTCCGTTTTCCACAAGCAACTTGAACGATTCGAACAGAATGACAGCCTCGTTGTCAATTACAGGAAAAAACAACTGCTGGTGATGCCGGATGGTTTGATACTGTTGATGAACAATCGCCGAAACCTGCGGTATGAATTGAAAAAAATAGTCGAAATAGACCCGGATAAAGTTATAATGTAAATGCTTAAAGATGATTTTTTTACAATAAAAGAAACCGCAGATGCGGAGACAGGCAGGACGTATCGTGTTACCTTAAACGCTTTGCATCCCGTTTTCCCGGCTCATTTTTTCGGCAATCCCATTGTGCCCGGAGCTTGCATTGCGCAGATGATAAAGGAGTTGGCGTCGGACTATTTATCCACCCCGTTTTTTATCAGCGCCATAAAGAATATGAAATTTCTTAAGATCATCAGTCCGCTGGAAAACCCCGAAATATCGGTGCACATAACATGTACGGCGCAGGAAAACGAAAACATTTTCATATCTTCCGTTATAAATGACGGCGACAGCGTTTTTTTTAAGGCGATCCTTGTTTTAAAACCGGCAAAAAAAAAGGAAATCACCCCGCTTCCCGCGTTGCAGCGGCGGATGGAGGCTTTACGCCTCTGTGTGGTCATCCCGACCTATAATAACCGGAAAACGCTTGCCTGCGTAATTAATGATGTTTTGCAGCAGACGACGGACATAATCGTTGTAAACGACGGCTCGACCGACGATACGGCAGAAATACTGAACGGCTTTTCCGGTAAAGTGGCGGAAGTGGTATCGTATATGCCGAACAGAGGCAAGGGATTTGCATTGAAAAGCGGCTTTAACCGTGCGGAGAAACTTGGATACAAAGGCGCTCTGACGATTGATTCCGACGGGCAGCATTTGGTTGCGGATATGGAAACGTTTGTCGGATATGCCGAGAAATATCCCGGCGCACTCTTACTCGGACAACGTACGGTCGAAGGCCGTATGCCTGCAAAAAACAGTTTTGCAAACAAATTTTCAAACTTCTGGTTCGCCGTTTATACGGCATACCGGTTTAATGATACGCAGAACGGATTCCGCCTTTATCCGCTTGCTTCGATGAAAGGGCTGCGTCCGCTTTTCCCGCGTTATGAAGCGGAGCTTGAGATACTTGTTCGCTCGGCATGGAAAGGTCTTGCGATAGTGCCTGTCCCGGCACACGTATATTATCCCCCCGCAGGAGAACACGTCACACATTTCCGCCCGAGAAAAGATTTCTTCCGTATCAGTGCGCTTAACTTGCTTTTTTTTATTTTGACGATAGTCTACGGTTATCCGTTGATGTTGTTCCACCGGCTGCTTATGAAAAAGAGACAATTATGACGAATTTTTTCCTTTCGGTATACGACTATTTCTCCCAACGCAGAAGTTTGTTATTCAAGCTTTTGTTTTTTCTTGTCATCATCTTTCTCTATTCCTCCTATCATATCCGCTTTAAGGAAGATATCTCGCGTTTCCTCCCCGAAGACAAAGAAAACAAACGCATAAGCGACGTTTATCAATATGTCGCATCACCCAATACGATAACGGTATATTGCAGCCGTAAAGGAGAGCCGGAGCATGATTTTTCGGAGGATGCGGATGCGGATGCTGTTACGGATGCGGATGCTGTTGCTGTTCAGATCGAAGCATTGGATGCACTGGCCGGACGCCTGCAGGAACGCATGGATACGTTTTATCTCAAAAGTATTTTTTATCGGGTGAATCCTGAGGAGATACAGGCAATATCGTCGTTTATCATTGAGAATATGGCATATTTCCTGGACGAAGACGATTACGGGCGAATGGATACCTTGCTGACACGCGAAGCCATTGCCCGCCGGATGGAGATGAATAGAACTGTGCTTGCTTCGCCGGCCGGCGTCTTTGTACGGGATAACATTCTTTCCGACCCGCTGCGGATGACGAGTTCGCTGATGCTCAAACTGCAGGATTTCAGGACAGGCGATCAATACCGCCTTTATCAGGACCATCTGCTTTCGGCCGACGGCGAGGCGCTGATGTTTGTCAACTGTACCCTTCCTGCAAGCGAAACCGCAATGAACGAAGTGTTCCTCGATTCGCTGCAGTCCTTCATCGCCGAAACGGAAAAAGATTTTGAAGGCGTTACCTTCGACTATGTCGGGGCGGCGGAGATAGGACTTACAAACGCACGGCAGATACGGAAAGATACGATATTTTCCATGTCGCTTGCCGTGACAGTTATATTTGCATTGCTCATCTATTCGTTTCGAAGCGGACGTAAGATTCTTCTTATTTTCGCTCCCGTATTTTTCGGCGGACTTTTTGCAATGGCGCTTTTATATGTTATCCGCGGTGAGGTGTCGGTGATCGCCGTCGGGATCAGTTCCATTATGTTCGGCATAGCGATAAACTACCCGCTTCATTTTCTGGAGCATTACAACCATGTCTCCGATTCGCGAGCAGTTATAAAAGATATCATAAAACCGCTGACAATCGGAAACATAACGACCGTAGGCGCGTTTATGAGCCTTGTTTTTATAGGTTCCGATGCGATGAGCGACCTCGGATGGTTTGCTTCGCTGCTGCTAATCGGCACTATCCTTTTTGTCCTGTTTTTTCTCCCGCATTTTTTATCTGCGGGAAGAAAAAATCGTCCGGTATTTCCCGGTGCGACACCCCTGTTTTCTTCCGGCGCGAACGTTTCCGAAAGACGGGAGAACATCGTTACTGACGCCGTTGAAACAAAAGAAACGCTTTCGACATTCCGGGGTCATTCCCTTATCGGCAGGTTTGCATCTCGTATTTTTAAAAAAAAACTCCGAGCGGTTAACGCCGTTATCGGCAGATTTATCGCCTGTCCTTTTGAGCGAAACCATTGGTTGGTTATCTCCGTTATCCTGCTGACGGTTTTTTTTAGCTTTTTCAGCAGTGATTCACGCTTTGAGACAGACATGCAAAAAATCAACTATATGACGGCGTCGCAGAAAAAATCTTTCGACAAGATGATGGGACTGCTGAACGGGAACATGCATGTGATGTATTACGTTACGGAAGGCCGGGATTTGGAAGAAGCGCTCGAAGCGAACGAAAAAAGTATGTTGGCTCTGCAGTCGCTGGTGGATGAGGGCAGGATATACAGAACGGGAGGTATCGGGGACTTTTTCCCCTCGCGAGCACGCCGGGCGGAAAAGGTGAAATGGTGGGAAGATTTCTGGAGCGTGCGTCGCGACAGCGTGATGACGTATCTTCGTGAAGAATCGCAGGTGCTGGGTTTCCGTGAAGATGCCTTCCGGTCATTCGAAGATATGACCGCTCGCCGTTGGGAAGCTGTCGACGTGTCGCATTTCGCACCGTTAAGGGAGATGCTTGCGGGGAATTATATCATCGAAAAGGAAGATAAAGCGATGATTGTGAACATGCTCTATATCGATCGCCGGGAAGCGCAGGCGCTCGAAGAAACGCTTAACGAAATTAATCTGTCGGAGGCGTCGTCGTCAACTACGCGTTGTTCCGGTGCCCCGCCGTCCGTCACCCCGTCGTCCGTTGCCTTCGACGCCGGTTCCGTCACGCGACGCATGATCGCTTTGCTGTCCGACAAATTCAATTACGTCCTCTATGTCTGCGGAATTATTGTGTTTGCCTTCCTGATATTCTCCATGGGGCGTGTCGAACTGAGTATGATTGCGTTTACGCCGTTGGTTTTAAGCTGGATATGGGTACTTGGCATGATGAATATTTTCGATATCCGTTTTAATATTGTGAATGTTATCCTGGCAACATTTATTTTCGGTCAGGGCGACGATTATACAGTCTTTATGACCGAAGGACTGATGTATGAATACACCTACGGACGGAAGATGCTGGCGTCGTACAAGAAAAGTATCGCCATGTCTGCATTGATAATGTTTGTCGGCGTGGGGATGCTTATTCTGGCAAAACATCCGGCGTTGCGTTCGCTTGCCGGGGTGACAATCGTCGGAATGATTTCGGTCGTTGTCATGGCATATATCTTCCCCTCGTGGCTGTTCCGTCTGCTGACGATGAAAAAAGGGGAGAAACGTCTGATGCCGGTGACGCTGAAAAACCTGCTTTGTATGATTTATGCATTCCTGTTCTTCTTCGTGATGAGCACCATTATAACCGTTGCAGGATGGGTTATGTTTGCGTTCGGGAAAACAACGGAAAGGAAAAAGATGCGATATCATAAATTGCTTTGTGGAACAGCCCGTTTTGTAATATATCATATTCCGCAGGTAAAGACGACATTCCGCAACCTCTCCGGCGAAACGTTCGTTAAGCCGGGCGTCATCATCAGCAACCACCAGTCGCATATCGACTTGATGTGTATCATGATGCTTACGCCCAAGCTGATAATTTTAACAAACGATTGGGTGTGGAACTCCCCGTTTTACGGGAGACTGATAAAATACGCCGATTTCTACCCCGTTTCGACCGGCATGGAAAATGCATTATACCGCTTGCAGGATGCTGTAAGTCGCGGCTATTCGATTGTCGTCTTCCCCGAAGGAACACGCTCGGCCGACTGTTCTATCCGGCGTTTCCATCGCGGGGCGTTCTATCTTGCCGAACAGTTGAAAACAGATATCATCCCGGTGATGATTCATGGCGTAGGCCACGTCCTTCCCAAAGAAGAATTTATGCTTCGCAAAGGCCGAATCCACATACGGGTGATGCCCCGCATTACGCCGGACGACAACCGTTTTCGCAAAGACTATTCCTCCCGTTCCGTCGACGTCCGCCACTATTATCAGGCCGAATACGGGAAATTGTGCCGGGAAATCGAAACGCCCGGTTATTACGCCGATCTGGTAATAAAAAACTACATCTACAAAGGTCCGGCCATAGAGTACGAAGTCCGCAAGAAATTAAGGAAAAACAATAATTACGCGCAGGAAATAGCCTCCACCCCCGACGCCGGCCGAATAACCATCCCGAACGCCGGCTACGGCGAATATGCCCTGCTGTTGGCGCTGGTAAAAAGAGACCTTCAAATAACCGCCGTCGAACCCGATCCCGACAGACGCGCCATCGCCGAAAACTGCGCCTCCGTCCCCCATAACCTGACGTATGTGCAGAACGTGTGACATCTTCCGGTGAGATCTGCAATGTGGGTTAATAACAGGCGTTATATCCGTTTGGTTATCTGTGTTTTCGGCTTTTTCACATACCGTCAATGAAGTGCGTAGAAAATAAGTCCCGCTTTGACTGTTGGGTTCGACGTCTTTTTTCAGTTCCACACCTCATGGACTTTACTTTGCACACTTCGGCGCTTTCTTTCGTCTTCCTGTTTTTTCCCGTTTCCGTTTCAACCGTATAATTTATATTGTAAGTCTGATCATTTATGTTGTAAGTCTGCACCATAATTCATCCGCCAAATCATTCACTATCGCCTCATCATCTTTTTCTATCTCAAATAATTGACGCTTGCCCGGCGTTTCTTCACGACGGTTACACAGGATGCGGCGAATCCGATTCAACTGACCTGTCGTTACTCTGTCATCGAGAAAACCGACATTGAGCAGCGTCCTGTGACAGACCCTGTCCTTTTCGTTACGATAGCTTTCTATCAAATAAGCATCGCTCTTACCTTTGGCCGGATTATGGCGCAGTGAAAATCGGAAATACATATCGCTCGCAAAGATACTCCATGCCCTTCCGGGAAGCAATACCCCCCCCCTGTACACTACAAACGAAAATTCCGCCGAAAACGGCACTTTTTCAGCCATTTTTTCCGCTAAACAGCTCACAGATATAAGCTTATGTAAATTTCTCGTCTTTTGATACTCGCTTTTTTATTGTTATTTAACTGTTGCTTCGCTGAGAGTTGCAATGCGGGTTAAGTTTAATTAATAAGTTTGTCTCAATGCAGGTCTCCCCGCTATATCCACAATCAGGCAATTTCTGATTCCAGGGTAATTGTGCGTATTTGGGTCTCAATGCAGGTCTCCCCGCTATATCCACAATCGAAAACGATACGTTAAAAAAAAGTGTCTTCATGTCTCAATGCAGGTCTCCCCGCTATATCCACAATCCAAAAATCTTAGGGTGGTCTG
>JAITBC010000144.1 GCA_031283785.1 Tannerella sp.
CTTATCTTGGTGTTCCGCTCGGATGGGTTAAAAATATAGGTTCGCGATGTAATAATATGTTGCCGCAAAACAGGAAAATAAGGATTGTCATCCCTGAAACAGAGTACACAAAATCACACTCGCCCGATTTGTCCTGAATCCCGGACTGTCCGGCAAAATACGGTTTTCACTCTCTCTTATGGAACTAAATCACAAATATCGGAACTCCTGACCTGTGGACCATTTTGTGGCTGACACATAGTTATTTATAAAAAGACATAGCGCAAAACGTTACTGTCGCAAAAATAATGTCGGTACATATCAATTTATTGCAAAAATCTTTGCGAATTTGGCGAAGCCAAATTTTAATTCGTAATTGACTTCGTCGAACCGATTCGTAATTGACTTCGTCGAACTAAAGTTTCGTAATTTTTAATTCGTAATTGAATTTATCGGGTTTTCGCGGCTTGTTCTGTAAACCTGTCCGCCTACGCAGAGGACAATAGCCATGAGCAGAGCAAGCAGTATGGATACGTATATCCATGAGTTTATCTCCGTCTGCACGACGTATGTTTCCAGCCATCTTTTCATTATCAGATATCCGGAAGGAAATGCGATTAATGCTCCGACAGCGAGCAGAGTCAAATGTTCCCTGAAAAATATGTCGAGAATATCTTTTACCGTAGCGCCGTTGATTTTCCGGATAGCGATTTCTTTCCGGCGTTCTTCGCAGGTGAGCGATACCATCGAAATGAATCCGAACACGCATACAATCATACAGATTATGGAAATGACTGTAAGTATCGCGAGTAAAGTATTTTCCGATTTCAGGTATTTGTCGTAATCTTCTTCGGCGTTTGAAATTTTCGGCAATATATTGGGCGTGTCGGACAGTTCGGCTGCAAGGATTTTTTTGATTTTTTCCTCGCAGGTTTTCCAGCTTCCTTCGTTATATTTGAAAAGTATATATGGCTTGTCATATTCGGCAGACCTTTTTCCTGTCCAGTCCATCCATGTTGTTGAATAGGCACAGGGTTGGGCGGCAATTGTCGGCGACATATTGTATGTGTTTTTTAACACGCCTTTTATTTTATATGTTCCGTAGTAGTTGGAATACGATTTTCCTACAGCCTTATTCCATCCGAAAGCCTTTGCTGCCGATTCGTTTATCAGTACACAGTCATATTCATCGCCGTTTTCGCTCAACAATTCTCCTTCGATGAGTTCGAGTTCGTAATATTTTGCATACTGTTCCGTAATAACCACATTTTCGACGGCTACCGTTTTATCGTTTTCCTGTTTGTCTTCCCATTCGGATATCTGACTGCTCCACCGTTGTACTTTCGGCATTAATGGAACATGTCCGCTCAGGGTTTCTTCTATCTCCGGTATCTGTTTTATTTTATCGTTCAGGATTTTTACCTGTTCATAGTTTGTCGGTATATATATCGACCCGCGATTTTTGAATGCAAATCCCAAATCGGTATTGTGCAGATAATACATCTGTTTCAGGATAACTGCCGTACAGAATGCAAACACGATACTGATTACCAGCTGAACGGCAATCGAAGTTTTACGGAACATTTTTTTGTTGCTTCGGATGCTGGCATTGAGAGTGCGGCGTCTGAATATTGCGAGCGTCAAAATGAATGTTCCCAACGCTACTGCCATGATTACCGATATGTATATTATTGATTCGAGATATATTGACGACAGCTCCAGATTTACGCCTGACATTGTCCGGAAAGGCGTTATGACAATCTGTATGAGAACCATGCCAAGCAGAAGCGCCATAACCAGCGATGTGATGAACTCGACCGACAGCATCGCCAACAGCGAGCGTCCCGAGGCTCCATAAACCGTTCGCAGAGCAAATTCCTTTTGACGTATCCTGAAACGGCTGATAAACAGTGTCAGCCAGTTGAACAGCGTACACAGGATAAGCAGCGAACCGGCGGCGGCAAAAAGAATAATGTGCTGAAATTTCACGTCTCTCTGTATTTTCGTATCCTTATAACGCACTGAAGTCAGCGGAGTGAGATTCATTTTTGTGACAGTGATATGCGTTCTTTGAATTTCGTGTTCATACAGTTTGTGTTTGAGCGCTTCAATATCGGTATTGGGTACAACTTCGACAAGTACATGCTGCGAGTCCCTATATCCGTTCCAGTACGGTAATTTCACAAGCGCCTGCAGAAAATCGAAAGGATAATTGCTGTGTTTGGATAATCCGGTGACTACGGCGCTGACAGTATAATCGTTGTCGCCTGCTTTCAGCCTTTTCCCCAGAGGGCTTTCGTTTCCGAACAGCTGTAAGGATTTTTCGCGGGTGACGGCGATATTTTTACTTTCGGGAATCAGGAAATCCATACTGCCTTCGACAAGTTTAACGTCAAACATGCTGAAAAACGAGGAGTCAATTTTGATAAGGTCTGCCTTGTGTATGATTCCCTCAAACTTAAAATCAAAGTTCTCCGGCGCAATCGGAGTTGCCCGGGCTACTTCCGGAAAAGTGGCTTCGAGGTATCCTGCCAGAGGATAGGGACAGACTCTTGACGTCTCTTCGGGATTGCCCAGAGCCGGTATGCTGACGCAGTATATCCTGTCAGCGTTTTTGTGGAAACGGTCATATGTCATTTCGTACCGTATCCAAAGTGTTGCCATGGCGAAGCAGGCAAATCCTACCGCCAACCCTGCGACGCTGATAAGCGTCTGACTTCTGTATTTCCGTAAATTGCGGAAAGCGATTTTCAAATAATGCCTTATCATATCAATTAAAAATTACGAATTACGAATTACGAATTACGAATTACGAATTACGAATTACGAATTACGAATTAATTCAATTAAAAATTTCCACAAAAGTAATAATTATTTTTCAATTACGAATTAAAAATCTTCTGAATTGACATGTAATCCCGGAATTTGGGAGAGATGCCCTGTTGCCGTGGAGACGCCCAATTTGGGCGTCACTACAATAGACGACAATATTTAGATGACATGATAATTAAACACGAAACTGTAAAGGTTATTCGTGAGGCTTCCTAATAGAAAAAATCACATTTTATTTCAGGAGAAAGACGAATAATCTTTCAATATTGCGGAAAGCAGTTTTTCCGCAATATAGCCTTTTCCGCATTGTGGAAAAGCGGTTTTTCCGTAAAATGGCCTTTTCCACATTGTGGAAGAGGTTATTTTGGAAAAAAACAGTTGAGGGCGTACAACAAAATACCATGATAATAATAATTTCCGTACGGAATCGAAAATAATTAATAATTTTACAAGTCCGTAATAAAAAAATCGAAGGGTTGGAGGTGCAAATGTAGGGGGCAGGGCTTGCCCCTGTCCCGAATGCACGAAGACTGTGAGGACGGACAGCATTCGCCCACAACGAAGATTGCAGAGGCAAGCCCTGCCCATACAGCCCTCCTGCCGCATTCACAAAACAGGAGATAATCCGTTAGCAATCCATCCGACGAAACGTTTCCA
>JAITBC010000147.1 GCA_031283785.1 Tannerella sp.
CGAAGATTTAACAATACCCCGTTATCCGGCAAGTCCGTTAACAACATTCCCCGGCTCCGACGGGATTTTAGGGACAGGCGACGATGTGCGGCCATATAATAATGCTATACACCAGGCAAATGTCATAAAATCCAACGGAATGCCGTTCAGGTTCCTCCCCGATCCTGCCATCGACCCTTCTATCAGTAACATTATTAATTCCGGTGATTCGGTAATAATAATTACCGGTATTAAAAATTTAGGTGAAACCGCTATTGGCCCGTGGATTCCGATGGCGTATTATAAAGAATCTGTCAATGATAACAATATCATATGGAAAAAAGACTTCAATATACAAATTAATCCCGGCGAGACAGGCTATCTAACCGCCTCTATCCCGGAAGATATGCTGTCGTCTTTTTCTACCCCGATTGTTAATATCATAGCCCGCGTTAATGATGATGGTCCATGGAAGAATAATGCTGACCTGTATCTTATCGGCGGCAGTTACACTAAATCTTTCAGCTGTCTGGATTTCAGGAAAGATGAATGTGACGACACAAATAACACATTTTCAATGTTTAATACCCGCATAAACGAGAAGATGACAAAAAAAGCAACGCTTCTAATTTCACCTCCCGTATCGAATAATGGAAGTTATTCGAACCCTGTATCCGTGCTTTACGGCGAAAAGATCAAATACGAAATAAATGTGATAAATATGATCGCCAATGCGGATGTAAAGATTATCGATACGCTTCCGCCCTACATGGATTATGTGTCAAGTAGCGCAGTCCCGCCGACAACAACATCGCTGACCGTGGGGATTCCGCCGCAGAACGTTCTTTCCTGGACCTTATCGGGGATTAATTTGGGGGACGATTCTATCGTGTATTTTGAAGCTACTCCCGCAAGCGGTTCAAACGAATCCCAGCCTTTGTATACGAACCGGGCGTGGATATTTATCGACAATACACTTACTTTTCCAACAAACAGCACTTATCATCAGGGAGCCGGCTCCTGTGTGGTCACATTCTCGGCCGGACACGGCGGCAGTATTTATAATACCGATCCACAGGTAATCGATTACAGCACGTCGGCTAACGAAGGCGTTCTGGTCGTACCTGATGAGGCTCACCGGTTTACCGGCTGGAGCCATGACGATTACATCTCGCATCGCGGCAAACTAATCAAAGCCAGGTCGGGTATCATGTATTACGATACGCTCGCAATCTTCGGCAATGTAGAACTCCGCGCCAACTTTGAATTAAATAAATATCCGATCCATTATCATCTGAACGGCGGTATAAATGCCGAAAGCAACCCGGATTTATATACCGTCGAATCCGGCCCTCTAACGCTTGAAGCCCCTCAAAAGGCAGGTGACGTATTCGTCGGATGGACAGGGTCAAACGGTGAAGAATCGCAAAAGACGGTAACAATACCGAAAGGCTCGACAGGCGAACTGGAGTATTATGCAAATTTCCTGTACAGCGGCCGCGAAAACAGCGTACAGCAGGAGAAACCGACGGATAAAATCTGGTCGGCCGGCAATGAAGTTTATATCCGTACGTCACGGACGGGCAGTATCGTCAGGATATTTACGCCGGACGGCATCCTGCGCGAACAGCATACGATACTGTCAGCCGGCATAACGAAACTCAAACTTGATCATGGGATTTATATCATCACGCTCAACAACGGTGTAGGACAAAAAGTATTTATTAACCTGTCAAATTTTTAAGGAATACAAACAATTGCCGACATCTTTCTGATTTCACGAAGTGAGCGTTTCTATCATATCCAGAACATATATTACTGATAGAAAGAGACTCCCTTCATTCTGCAGCAAGCGCTTCATCCGCACATAGAAACGCTTGCTGCCTTTTTTTCATTCCGGCGCAAACGGCGCACACACACATATATGACGCAAAAAAAGTCCCGAACTCACATCCGGGACTTCCCTCATTAACCCATTAATAAATCTTTTGCCTTAAAAATACCAATAATATGAAGAAGTATTACATTTATGTTGCAAAGATATAGCAGACAGCGGAAATAGCTGTCATTTAAAAACCTATATTTAACAACTCCACACTGTTTATGTACAAAATGTTGCTCTCAGCGTACAAAATCTTATTTCTTAGTGCCTTCCACAAAAAAAAGAGGTAAAAACAACTGCTTCCAGCCGTTTTTACCATCTCTCTTTAAGTCCTCCGGTTTATAAAAACTCCCAATCCCTTACGCCTCCCGCTTGGCTTACCGGGGGGGGGGGAGACGAAGGATATGTCTTTACTGTTCCCGGCGTTTGTTCCTCCGGTACTGCCGCCGGCGCTTTGCGGCTTACCGCGACATACCGCGAACTACTGTTCCGGCGTTTGTTCCTCCGGCACTGCCTGCGAAGGTATTACCACCGAAGGTTCGGTTTCAGGTTGCGCCGCCCCAAAATCGGGAACGGAAGCGTTAACCGGCGCACTTATATTCCGAATCACTTCTGAATCATTCGATACGGATGTTTTCCCCGGTATAAAAGCAGTAATGCTTACGCAGAAAACAACAAGCAGTCCGACCAGCGTCCACGTTGCTTTTTCAAGGAAATCCGTCGTCTTGCGAACGCCCAGAACCTGGTTTGACGAGGAAAATCCGGCAGCCAGCCCTCCTCCTTTGGAATTTTGTACCAATACGATCAATACCAGTAAAACAGAACAAATAAGAATCAAAATTGAAATAAACGTATACATTCTTTCTATTTTTTTATGTTAATAATTTTCTCCAAATATCTGATTTGGTCTGCAAAGTAAATATTTTTATCCGGATATTTCAAACTTAAAACGCGAATAATTTCCAGAGCTTTGTCATACCGTTTCTGACGCATATACACACGAGCCAGAGTTTCAGTGAAATACGAATCGTCAAGAGAAGTTTTTTCAGATGATTCCGTCCGGATTATATCTTCATCCCCGGATTCATTTTCTTCATTTACTTTTGCATCGACAAATTTCAAACGCGATTTGCCATGTTCGTTTTCTATGAAAGCGTCAATCAGTTCTTGACGTTTCAAACGATTGCCGGCGGTTTCTACCGGCGGCAGGTCGTCGGTATTCGCCTCCAGCCAGCTTGCATAATCCGATACGGCGGCAGGCGGAGGCGACGGGGCTGTTTCTTCCGATAATATTTTATCTATTAATTTTACCGTGCCGTCCGTTTTATCTTTTCCACCAGCCGGCGGCCTGTGCTTTTCACGTCCGTATTTATTATTCCTTTCTTCTTCAATAAGCATGAAAAGCCGCATACGATCGGGAACATAAACGGCCATCCGCTTCAGTTCCTTCTCCAAACGCACATCGTCAAGCAGCGCAAGATTTTTTAAATAAAGCATCCTTACCGCATGAAAATACGGAAACTCTTCCACCATTTGCTTCAGTTCAAACAGGGATGATTTCGTAAGCAAAGACGGATCCGTCATCCATTGATATATTTCTACGCTTGTCATAACTTACCAGTTAGCCACCGTTCCATTATAAATCTGATCCACAATCTCCGATATAATCAACTCACATAACTGATCCTGCACCATATCGATTGTATTCTCATTCCCAAACTCCTGATAGGCGGAGAAAGTCTGTTCGAAATCTTCGTCCGGATTCGTCCGGTTGGTATACCTCACGCGAACGGTTATCGTCAGGCGCGTCTGCGAGGCATAGGCATCCTCCTTAACAGCCTGCGGCGTAAGTGCATAATTCGTAATCTCTCCCTCCAGGTCAAGATCCCCGCCTTCCCGGAGAACACGCAACTTTGTCTGGCGTGTATACTTATCTTTCAGGGCTTCCGTAAATTTCTGCGACAAGGGGGAATAAACCAGCGGAGACATATTCGGAAAATCTTTTATGGAAATAGAAGATACTTTCGTATAGTCGATTGAAGAACCGCTGAAAGAATATGAAATCGTACACGAATGGGACATCCACCCGGCAAACAACGTTAACATGACATTTATAATTCTCCGTATCATACGCTTACTCTAACTTGTATTCTTTGATTTTACGATATAACGTGCGTTCCGATATCTGCAAGTCTGCTGCGGCATTCTTACGGTGTCCGTTATGCCGCTCCAGGGCTTTGCTTATCATTTCTTTCTCCACATCTTCCAGGGAAAGGGCTTCTTCTATTGTTTCGGCGTCCTGTATGACCGACTGTCGTATCGGCGTTACGGAGGCCGGGGTATATACATTCTCGTCAACCACCGGATGCAACTGAATATTGCCTTCCATAATATCATGCACTAATTTTTTCAACTCGCTGACATCTTTTTTCATATCAAACAGCACCTGATAAAGAATTTCCCGCTCGCTGCCGAATATTTTCTTATCATCGTTATAATGCGCCAATACGGGAAATTTTTCAATCGAAATATTAGGCAGATGCATCTTCAACACGTCGTCCGTGATCTCCCTGTTTTCTTCTATGACCGAAATACGTTCCACGATATTTTTCAGTTCGCGCACATTTCCCGGCCAGCGGTACGAAAGCAACAACTGACGCGCCCCGTCGTCCAGGTGGATCGCCGGCATACGGTACTTGTCCGCGCAATCGCTTGCAAACTTACGAAAAAGCAGCAGGACATCCTCATGCCGTTCCCGCAAAGATGGTATGCGGACGGGTACGGTGTTTAACCGGTAATAAAGATCTTCGCGGAATTTATGGTGCGATACGGCTTCGACAAGATTCACATTTGTCGCTGCTACAATACGCACGTTCGTCTTCTGGACTTTCGACGAGCCGACTTTCATAAACTCCCCCGATTCGAGTACGCGCAAAAGGCGAACCTGCGTCGACAGAGGCAATTCTCCTACTTCATCAAGGAAGATCGTCCCGCCGTCTGCAACTTCAAAATAACCTTTCCGCAAATCTTTGGCATCGGTGAACGACCCCTTTTCATGACCGAACAATTCCGAATCAATCGTTCCTTCCGGAATAGCGCCACAGTTTACGGCAATATATTGAGCATGTTTACGCGGACTGTTCTGATGTACGATCTGCGGGAACACTTCCTTTCCCACCCCGCTCTCGCCCGTTATCAACACAGACAAATCCGTCGGTGCAACTTGTAAGGCAACATCAATGGCGCGGTTCAACTCCGCATTATTACCGATAATACCAAAACGCTGTTTTACCTGCTGTATATCATTATTTGTCATACTTGTCAACTGCAATTATTTCAGTTTGCCTGACAAAATTACAACATTTACCCCATAAAACAAAATATAAGCGCATATTTCTACTTTAATGCCTAAAATCAAATCAGCCTCCACTATGGTTAAATCTTTTTTTGAGGTGCTATGAGAAATATCCAGCCCTTCCTGAAAGTGGAATGGGTGGGCGAACCGACCGTCAGCGACGGCAAGATCACCGCCTCGTTTCGGGTAACACGCGCTGTGAGTCCCGAAGAATTTCGGTCGAAAATCGAACCGATGGGCGGCTACAGCGATGCGCTCCTCAACGTAACGGACGTCCGCCTGTTTGTCAGCCAGGTGAGCTATGTCGGTTATCGCGCATGGGATAATCGTTATTCCGTCGAACGGACATACAGCGGCGACTCGTTCAACGCCCTGCCGGGCGAGACCGTTACGATTACGACTTCCGGCGTTATTCCTTCCGGACGGACAGTTTTTATACGGGCGGCAGCACGCATAAACTACCGGACGGAAAACATTGCCCGCCATAATTACAATGAAGCCAGGCGGGTAGATATTCCCTGAGCTACCGTTGCCCAGGCCGGAGTGTCGTTTTTTTTTCATACACACTCCGGCTTGGAGATACGGGAATAAAAACCGATATTTGTATTCTTTAAAACAACGTAGAGTACATGATTTTTACTTTCAAAAGATAAAACTATGAAAAGAATGATTTTTATATCAAGAAGTATTTGTGCAAGCTTTTTGCTTGCCTGTACGGCAGAGGCCGGCGCCCAGACGGCGACGGCAGCGGTATCGGCGGCAGCGGTATCGGCGGCGACGGCGACGGCGGACAACAGGGAGAAGACGGTCTTTCAGACTTCGGGACAGTGGAAGCCGGTGACGGACGTGCGATCCGACGTGGCGATAGTCTACGGTGCGAACGACCGGCGCGACATGACGTTCGAAGCACGGGTGCAGTCGTGGCGCGATCGGGGGTATATCACCCACTTCATGACGGGTATCGCATGGGGGCAATATCAGGACTATTTTACGGGAAAATGGGACGGACAGTGGCATCTGGACGAAGGACAGGTCACGGTCAACGGCGATACAATATGGCACGGAAGGATGGTGCCCTACATCGTGCCTACGGAAAATTTCCTCCGCTACATGAAGGAGCAGCACGTCAAACGTGTGATTGACGCCGGTATCGACGCCATTTACATGGAAGAACCGGAGTTCTGGATGCGCGGCGGTTACAGCGAAGCCTTCAAACGCGAATGGGAGGCATATTATCGTTTCCCGTGGCGACCGCAAGACGAATCGCCCGAAAATACGTACCTCTCCAATAAACTGAAGTATCACCTGTATTACCGTGCGCTGGAGGAAGTCTTTACTTATGCCAGGGAATACGGCAAAAGCAAAGGTATGAACGTCCGCTGCTATGTGCCGACACATTCGCCGGTTAACTATTCCTCGTGGCAAATCGTCAGTCCCGAAGCCAGCCTGGCTTCGCTGCCATGCGTCGACGGATACATTGCACAGGTATGGACGGGCACCTCGCGCGAATCGACATTCTTCAACGGGCTGAAGAAAGAACGCGTATTCGAAAACGCCTTCCTTGAATACGGATCGATGGAATCCATGACACGCCCCACCGGACGAAAGATGTTTTTCCTTACCGACCCTATCGAAGACTGGCCGCGCGACTGGGTGGACTACAAGAAGAACTATCAGGCAACCTTTATCGCCCAACTGCTGTATCCCATGATTGCCGACTATGAAGTAATGCCGTGGCCGGACAGGATTTACGAAGGGCTGTACAAGACGTGCGCCACCTGTGAGACGAAAGAGAAAATCCCGCGTTTCTATTCTACCCAGATGCAGGTGATGATCAATACGCTTAACGATATGCCCCTGTCGGACAACAAAGTCAGCGGCTCGCACGGGATAGGCGTGTTAATGTCCAACTCGCTGATGTTTCAGCGCTTCCCCGTTCATGCCGGATACGACGATCCGCAATTCTCCAATTTCTACGGCCAGACACTGCCCCTGCTCAAACGCGGAATCCCGGTCGGCATCGTGCATATCGAAAATACGGCCTATCCGGATACGTGGAAAAATCTGCGCATACTGGTCATGTCATACTCCAATATGAAACCCATGAAGCCGGAATATCACAGCCATATCGCACAGTGGGTGAAGGAGGACGGAGGCGTGCTGGTGTATTGCGGGCAGGATATCGACCCTTATCAGGCGACGATGGAATGGTGGAATACGGGTGGAAACAGCTACCGCGCCCCG
>JAITBC010000214.1 GCA_031283785.1 Tannerella sp.
CGAACAGGCGCACGGCCACGGTTTCCGTAAGGACAATGTTGTTCATCAGTTGCAACGGTTGCCGGGCGTCGCCACCGACAAACTCCTGCGGAAAAACACTGAAAAAAGCGCTGTCGGCATAAATCATGCGCAGCCGGATGTGCGGCATTGCTTCGGTACGGCAATTTTCCCGGTCGGTTATAAAAACGGTAGAGGCTTCCACAGCCGGAAACTGTTCGCGTATTTTCTTTTCCAGGATTCTCGAAACGCCTTTGTTCACTTTGCCCGACTGTTTCTCCACGGCATAGATGCGGTAAATATTCTCCGCACCGGGATAAAAACCGTCGTACGACGTTTCGTAGCGCAGCCAGTAAATGGCAGGAACGAAGCAAGCCAAACCGAACGCCAGACTGAAAATGCCGGTCAGTGACTGCGTTCTGTATTTCCGCATATTGCGGAATGCGATTCTGAGATAATGTGTAAACATAATATGATTATGGATTGTTAATTGTTTACAGTCTTACTTCCGTCACTGACTGTCCGTCGAACGGGTTGATGATACGGTCGGCATATCTTGCATCGCACTGACTGTGTGTCACTATAACGATGGTCGTTCCCTATCTGTTGAGTTCACTCAGCAAATTTATCCATCCATTTCATTGCAGTTTGCACTCCCGATAGCCGAACTGCTTCGGATATATCTCATACGGTGGTAGCAGGCAAATTCAATATCTTCCTGCATGTACTCGGTTGATAAAAAGTATTATTTTACCAATCCGCCGTCTACAAGTATCTGATTTACCTTGCGGGTTGCATCGGCGGATGCTTTAAAGGCGGCTTTTTCGTCGTCGTTTATCGGGAAATCAAGAATCTTCTCGCAGCCGTTCTTACCAAGTACGACCGGTACGCCGATTACAAGATCGCTTTCCCCGTATTCGCCTTCTACAAGTACGCCGCATGAAATGACGCGTTTCTCGTCTTTGATAATAGACTCTGCCATAAATGCTGCGGCCGCACCCGGAGCATACCATGCCGAAGTGCCGAGAAGACCCGTAAGCGTTGCGCCGCCGACTTTTGTCGCTGCCGCTACTTCGTCTAATTTTTCTTTCGTAAGAAGTTGCGTTACGGGGACGCCTTTGTATGTAGCCAGCGATGTAAGCGGTACCATTGTCGTATCGCCATGTCCGCCTATAACCGTCGCTTCGATATCGTTCGGATTTGCATGAAGCGCCTGACTTAAATAATATTTGAAACGTGCGCTGTCGAGCGCTCCTCCCAATCCGACTACTTTGTTACGCGGTAATCCTGAGATTTTCGCAGTCAGGTAACACATCGGGTCCATCGGATTGCTGACAATAATAAGGATTGCATCCGGAGAATACTTCAATGCGCTTTCAACCACCGATCTTACAATACCGGCATTCACTCCAATCAATTCTTCACGGGTCATACCCGGCTTACGGGGCAAACCCGACGTTATAACAATAACGTCCGACCCTGCGGTGGCCGTATAATCATTCGTTACGCCCGTAACACGCACATTAATACCTGCCAACGTTGCCGTCTGCATGATATCCGTCGCTTTCCCTTCGGAATAACCCTCTTTGATATCGATAAGTACAATGTCGGATGCCACATTACGTTTGGCAAGAACGTCCGCACAGGTTGCTCCTACGTTTCCCGCGCCGATAACAGTTACTTTTGACATAATTTTTCTATTTAATTAAACGTTTACTTTTAGTTTAAAACCTATATTCAAGTCTCTTTAAAAATCTGCGCAAAAGTACAACCGGATTTTCAAATAAAGAAATTTTTCCGTATTTAATTCGTGAAACAGAGATAAAAATCGGCAGACACACAAACGAATCCGGGCAAATAATGAAAAATTTCTCTAATTACGCTCCAAGTTCAAAAATTTATAGTACTTTTGTAGCCTGAATAACAAGGGGCTTTTCAAAAAGCAGGTTATAGAATGAAGAAGAGCTATTAAATTAACAATATCAACTAATTAAATTTTTGAACATGGCAAATTTAGATTTAAGCAAGTATGGAATTAACGGTGTAACGGAAATTGTACGTAACCCATCTTACGAGCAATTATTTCAGGAAGAAACAAAAACAGGTTTGGAAGGTTTTGAAAAAGGTCAGGTGACGGAACTTGGCGCAGTAAATGTAATGACAGGCGTATATACGGGACGTTCTCCAAAAGACAAATTCTTTGTGATGGACGAAACAAGCAAGGATACCGTATGGTGGACTTCAGACGCATATAAAAATGACAATAAACCGGTTGATGCCAAATGTTGGGCGGCTTTAAAAGATTTGGCGACAAAACAACTTTCGGAAAAGCGGTTATTCGTTGTCGACGCTTTTTGCGGGGCAAACGAAAATTCCCGGTTGAAACTTCGTTTCATTATGGAAGTAGCATGGCAGGCTCATTTTGTGGCAAACATGTTTATTCGTCCTACGGCAGAGGAATTAGCCGCCTTCGGGGAGCCGGATTTCGTCATCATGAACGCATCAAAAGCCAAAGTTGAAAACTATAAAGAATTAGGATTGAACTCGGAGACGGCGGTTGTATTCAACCTGACCGAAAAAATTCAGATTATTCTTAATACATGGTATGGCGGTGAAATGAAGAAAGGTATGTTCTCTTACATGAATTACCTGTTACCCCTGCAAGGAATGGCATCTATGCATTGTTCCGCAAACACGGATATGGAAGGCAAAAACACCGCCATCTTCTTCGGTCTGTCCGGCACGGGTAAAACGACCCTCTCAACAGACCCGAAACGGTTATTGATTGGGGACGACGAACACGGCTGGGATGACGAAGGCGTATTCAATTTCGAAGGCGGATGCTATGCTAAGGTTATCAACCTGGATAAGGAAAGCGAACCGGATATCTTTAACGCCATCAAACGCGATGCATTGCTGGAAAACGTTACGGTTGACGCCGACGGTAAAATTGATTTCGCCGATAAGTCGGTGACTGAAAATACACGTGTTTCTTATCCCATCAATCATATTAAGAACATCGTTAAGCCGATATCGAAAGCGGGTCCTGCCGAAAAAGTAATTTTCCTTTCAGCCGACGCATTTGGCGTATTGCCTCCCGTTTCTATCCTTGACCCGGAACAGACGCAATATTATTTCCTTTCGGGATTTACGGCAAAATTAGCAGGAACGGAACGTGGAATCACCGAGCCTACTCCTACTTTCTCAGCTTGTTTCGGAGCAGCCTTCCTGTCATTGCACCCGACAAAGTACGGCGAAGAGTTAGTCAAGAAAATGCAGAAATCAGGCGCGAAAGCATATCTGGTTAACACCGGCTGGAACGGAACCGGCAAACG
>JAITBC010000255.1 GCA_031283785.1 Tannerella sp.
CCGGCTGTAATAAGCCCACAACTCATCATCTTTGTATATATGTTGATAACTTTGAATTGGGGACGCTTTGTTTCTTTTTAAGTTCATAAAATGCACTTTTGAAAGCGCGGGCGTACCTGCCCTCGTAGCCTTTTTTCATCAGTTCCTGTTTTACTTTATTCCAGGCAGATCGCTTGATATGTTTTTCCAAATTCATTTTACTGTGCGGTTTCCGTATATACGTAAATTTTCGGTGCAAAGGTAAAGCGCCGCGACGTCAGGAGATGTCGGAGATTGAGAAAAAACTAAACCTCGAACTCAACCGGTTTGTTTGCGAGAAAATATTTCTTATTTTAATTGTGCAAAGTTTTCAGATGGTTTTTTATGCAATACTATTTTTATGTTAGTTTATAAATTGTACGGGAAAAGCGCAATTTTGTAACATTATTTTATATTCATTCAGAAGAACTTTGTGAAGTCAGTCCGGATTGCTTCGAACCTTGCAATGACGGGCTGCTGAATATAAACTGAAGTTTCCCACCTACAATAAATAGCGTAAAAAAAACAAGCGAACAGAAAAAAATCGTATATTAGGAGTGATATAAACTATTAATAATCACCAAAATCTATCGTTTGTTATGGAAACAAAAGCAGGTCAAATTTCCGAGTTATCCAATCTGTTGTCGAATAAAGATTCCCTCAACAGCAATTTAATTCGTTTATTGAATCGTTTTGGTATAGGCCGGTTGTAGAAACAACTGTCAATCAAGAAAGAGTGGGTAGATCGGCCGGTGATTTAATTCTGTTGCTCTGTTTATTCCGGATGAATGGACATGGAAATCAACGGCTATCGTTATTAACTTTTTTATCCAATTCAGGCTATTACCGATATATCTATCAGCTCCAATACCTCGAACCGGCATCAATAATATTCGTTTTATCATTGATGAATGACTGTCTTTATAATCCGGTGCATGGTCGCCTGTAAATTGACTACCAAATGCTTTACACAAATAATTTTGCTTTCCGCATGTTTTCTTGCCGTTTTTCTTTATTTTTGTCCCCTGACAATTGGGGCAATTTTATTTTCATACAATAAAAATATTTTTAAAATCACTATCTTATAATGAAAAAAAGGGAATTTCTAAAAACAGGCATGTATGCACTCGGCGGATTGGGACTTTGTTCTGCGAATACCGCCACCCTGTTCGCTTCCTCTAAACCGGCGGCAAACGACAATAAAGGGATTACTTATCTTGCTAATACGGCAAACAAGCGTGAAAAAGTCCTGGCCGTTCTTGATCAGTCGAAACCGAATAAATATGTTCCGGCTGCATTCTTCCTGCATTTTAAAGACAAACTCGGACAGGGAGCAATAGACAGTCACCTGCAATTTTTTCGCGCTACGAACATGGATTTTGTCAAAATTCAGTATGAAATCGTTGTTCCATATCTTGAAAACATCAAAAGTCCGAAAGACTGGGCGAAAATTCCGGTTTACAAAAAGGATTTCTTCGAACCGCAACTTGCCGTAATTGAAGCGCTGGCAAAGGAGTTGAAAGCTGAAGCGCTGATTATCCCGACCGTCTATTCGCCGCTCTCTCTGGCGCAGCAGACAGTGGGAAAAAATGCGATTGAACATATCAAACAAGACCCTGATGCAACGGCGAAAGGACTTCAGAATATTACCGAGAGCATTGTCAATTATATCGACGAAGCCGTCAAACGCGGATCCGACGGCTTTTATATTTCTACGCAGGGTGGAAATTCGAAATTTTTCGGCAACGGACCGCTATTTGAAAAAGTCGTTGTTCCCTACGACAAAATCGTCTCCCGGGAGGCAAGCGATAAAGCGTTACTTAATATCCTGCATATCTGTGATTACGGTGAATCGTATTACACGCAGATAAATCAGTTTTCATCCTATCCCGGCAGTATCATCAATGCGCCGAATGTCCTGCTCGACGGTACGCCTGTAAAGCTCAAAGAGGTGCAGGCAACGTTCCATCGTCCCGTCATGGGAGGATTAGACCGGCTCGGCGTACTGGCAAAAGGCTCCGAAGAGGAAGTGAAAGTTGCTGTGGACAAAGTGTTAGGCGAAGCGCCGGCTAATTTCATTCTTGGCGCCGACTGTACAATCCCAGGCGATGTCCCATATCAAAAACTTCGCGCCGTAATCGATTATGCACACGACTGGCGAATCAATCATGGATAGGAAATGAAAAATTGCAGGAAATTTTTCATTTCATTCGGACTGACGGCTGCCGGACTTATGTTCGGCAGCGCAGTTGGCATAAATGCACAGGATGTTAAAACACCGGCCGATACGCCGGGAAAAGAAAAATAAAATGAAAAAGATATTCAAAAGTTTACCCTTTCGCTTGGCAGTTGCTTTGCTTGTCGGCATACTCGCCGGCTTTGCGGCGAGCGCTTCCGTAATGCAGGTAGTAATTACATTGCAACATTTACTGAGCGCCGTAATCATGTTTACCATACCCCTGATTATCATCGGATTCATAGCCCCTTCTATTACTAAGCTCGGCAGCAATGCCTCTAAACTGTTAGGGATTGCACTATTACTGGCTTATGTGTCAAGCGTAGGCGCTTCGCTGTTTTCCGCAGTTTCGGGTTATGCGATCCTGCCACACCTCCACATTGCAAGTGCAGAGGGTGACCGTCAGCCCTTGCCTGAATTACTGTTCGACCTCAAAATTCCACCCGTCATGACGGTGATGAGCGCCCTGGTATTTTCGGTTTTAATCGGTCTGGCGGCCACGTGGAAACGCGCCGGTAAAATCATCGATGCCCTGGACGAATTTCAGGGAATGGTGATCCTGATTGTCACCAAAATAATTATTCCCATCCTGCCCTTTTTTATTGCCTGTACGTTTTGTACGCTCTCGTATGAAGGTTTGATTGTAGAACAGCTTCCCGTATTTATAAAGGTGATAGCATTGGTTATTGTCGGACATTTTATATGGATGGCATTTTTATATTTTCTTGCAAGCGTGTATACGAAAAAGAATCCGTTTCGTGTGTTACGCTATTATGGGCCGGCATATATGACGGCTGTCGGTACGATGTCGTCGGCGGCAACATTGCCGGTAGCCCTTGAATGTGCGCAGAGATCCGACGTTTTACGCCGTGATATGATAGATTTCGGCATTCCGCTGTTTGCCAACATCCACTTGTGTGGGTCCGTGCTTACGGAGACATTTTTTGTGATGACCGTTTCTCAAGTTCTGTACGGGGGATTGCCTCCATTCTCATCTATTCTTCTGTTCAGCATATTACTGGGCATATTTGCCATCGGCGCTCCCGGCGTCCCGGGAGGAACGGTGATGGCGTCGCTTGGTCTGATTGTCAGCGTACTCGGATTCGATACGGCAGGCACGGCCTTGATGTTGACCATCTTTGCCCTCCAGGACAGTTTCGGCACCGCCTGCAATGTGACAAGCGACGGCGCTTTGACGTTGATACTAAGCAGATACAGCGAGCGCAGGAAACCGAAATAAATGAAAAGAGATTTTTATCGGTATTCATGCACAAAAGAAAACAAACTACGTTCCTTTACACGGCCGTGGCGCCGCCGGTTTCTTACCGGATCAAAAGACAGGCTACTTCCCCGTCTTTGCGCGTACAAACTTCACTAACAGCGGGAATGCCGGCCCAGTCATGTCGTGTCCGTAACCGTCGAACTCATACAGCATGGTGTCTTTATGGCCGACGATCTTCATCATGCGTTGCAGGTAAGCATTTTCATCGTATCTTCCGATCATTTCCAATTCCCGGTCGCCTGTCATCAACAGTATTGGAGGAGCGTCGGGACGGACATGATAAAGCGGAGCAAATTCATCGACCACAGGCTGCGTGTTCCGGATGCCGCGTTCTTCCCTGACGGCCAGGTGGGTAATAGCGTTGCCGCTTAAGGGGATAAGCCCGGCTATCCGGTTGGCGTCAAGGTTATGACGTTGCAGCCATTGTTTGTCCAATCCGGTCATCATGGTAAGGTAAGCGCCTGCCGAATGGCCTGAGACGAAAATCAGATCAGGGTCTCCGCCATACCGTTCGATATTCCCGAAAACCCAGGCAATGGCCGCCGCCGCATCTTCGATGTATTTCGGACACCGTACTTTCGGATACAGGCGGTAATTGACTGCCACCACTACAAACTCCCGGTTTTTCAATTCGACGGGAATCTCCTTTTCGCCGGCGGTCAGACCGCCTCCGTGAAACCAGACGACCGTTGCGAATTTTTTTACCTGCGCGGCCGGATAATAGATATCCAACTTGCAACGCTCGGCTAAATAGGCATCCTGCCGGCGTTCCGTTTCGCCGTAGTAGGGGATATTCTTCTCTTCGGAATAAGTAATCTTCTGAGCGGAAACGGTCAGTCCGGCCAGAAGTAACATCAATAAAACAGACTGTTTTTTCATTTTGATATAACTGATATTGTTAAGATTAAATCCGCAAAGGTTTTCGCTACGCTGTGATTCTCTGCGTCCTCTGTGTAATTGGGTAATACGTAATTACACAGAGAGCGCAAAGATATGATTTTACTTTCGGATTATCAATTAATAACCGGGATTTGGTTAAATCTTTTTTTGAGGTGCTGTTGATTTTTTTGATCCGTTATTCCGAAAAAAAATCATTCTTTTTGTACCGACATAAAAAAAACGGTTTCGTATGAGCAAAAAAATAAAAACGGAAGAAGGCAGTGGCAGCAGTGGTGTGCTGATAGCAAACCACTGCTATGATTATGTATTCAAGTATCTGATGGACGACAGTCTGGTGGCGCGCAAGTTTATATCAGCCATTATCGGCGAGGAAGTGGTATCTCTGACGACCTTCGCTCCGCAGAAATATGTGCGTGAGCTGGAGAATGTTTCGGGAAGAAGCTGGAGTTTTTACCGTCTGGACTTCAGTGCGCGGATACGTATCGGCGAGACGTATAAATTGGTGATGATATATAGATGCAGAAAGTGTCGCTTAACACCGACATCATGCGCTTCCGGCGTTATCCGGGCGGTCAGTACTAGAAGCGCGAGAACAGCTACGTCGATTCGTCGCGTGTCGAACATCCGATGCAGATATACTGCATCTTTTTCATCGGCTCGGGCATAGGCGTGGAGGTTGTCCCTGTTATGACGGTCAATCCCTTTGCATCGGACGCCGTGACGGGTCGAGAGTTGAATGACCTGCGCAATGAATTTGTAGATAGCCTTCACCACTGTTCGTGGATCGTTCAGGTGCCGGAGCTTCAAGGCCGCCGCCGCAACGATCCGGACAAACCGGTGAGAAGTAAAGCACGGTAAGCATGTTTGGTATAATAAGCGATGCGAAGTAAACAGTATATAATGGATTCTCCAGCGTCCTTGACATGATAAGGATATCTCTCTGCATACC
>JAITBC010000361.1 GCA_031283785.1 Tannerella sp.
GACCATTGTTCGGCGATGGAACAACTTGCAGCCAATGCCGAACGTGCTTCAATAAAATACAAGCAGGTGGAATTTATGAGTAACAAAATCGGCCTGATATATGACGGCGTCATATCGGGAGTGACGGAATGGGGGTTATATGTCGAGCTTAACGAAAACAAATGTGAAGGACTTGTCCCGATGAGAGACCTGGATGATGACTTTTACGAATTTGACGAAAAAAATTATTGCCTCATCGGAAAGAGGCATAAATATATCTACCGGCTCGGCGATCCGATAACAATCAAAATAGCGCATGCCAACCTGCAGCGCAAACAACTCGATTTCGTGCTGGCGGAATAAAACAGAATATCTTTCAGGATATAAAAACAGGTCTTACTGTTATTACTTTTACGAAAAATTTAAACCGTTACGAACAATGAAACCAATAACCTTGTTTTATTTAAAAAACTGCCCATTCTGCAAAAAGGCATTCTCTTATATCGATGAATTGAAAAAACAGGATGTCTATAGAAATATTGAAATTGAAATGATAGAAGAGTCTGAACAGGAAGAAATTGCCAATCAATACGATTATTATTATGTTCCTGCATTCTATGTGGATGGCAGGAAACTGCACGAGGGCGGGATATATAAAAACGAAGTAGAGGATATTTTCAAAGAAGCGCTGTAATAAAAATATCGCCGGGCACGAATAAAAAAAGTCCGTATCATCGTCCTAATACAAACCGTAGATGCATGACACGGACTTTTTTATTACAAATGCAGGACAGGGGGTGGGGGTGAGATCAGGCGTCGGGAGAACTTACAACCGGCAGGGGAGCTATTTCTCCGGTTCGATCTCTAATAATTCAACCTCAAAAATCAGCGTTGAATAAGGCGGGATATTCCTCCCTTGCCCCTCCGAGCCATAGGCCAGTTCCTGGGGAATATACAATTCCCATTTTGAACCGACAGGCATCATTTTCAGAGCCTCCGTCCAGCCTTTAATCACCTGATTCACACGGAAAGAGCCGGGTGTATTATTATTATATGAACTGTCAAATTCCGTCCCGTCAATAAGCGTACCTCTATAATTAACTTTCACTTTCGACTTTTCTTCCGGGACATTACCTGTTCCTTCTATTATTATCTTGTATTGCAAACCGCTTGGGGTCGTCTTTACGCCGTCCTTGTTTTTGTTGTCCGAAAGGAATTTCTCATTAGCAGCTATACTTTCCGCATATTTCTCCAGTTTATATTGTTCTTTTATCTCATTCATTTTAGTTTGGCTGTACGTCTGCGCCCTCATAACAGTCATCTCGTCATACTTTTTAACGCCATGATAGAATCCTGCGAGAACAGCTTTCCGGTTTATCGTTTTGCCGGAATCGCCCTGGAAAATATCCCGATTGATATTTTCCACCCACTGGTTATTTATCAAATGGGCAATACGCACTCCTTCGGAATATGCGAGATCTTCAGGAGAATAATTTTTTGAGCCGTGCTTAAAACCTTCATAAAAATCATCCATATAAACCGTATCTATGCCGGCCTGCATTACGAGATAATTTTTGATGCCGTCGGCACGTGATAATCCAAAGTAATACGACATTGTATCAATGTCGGTTTTCAATTCGTTCCGTGAGGAAAACGACGTACATGATCCCATTCCAATCATCACAACAATAACGATAAAAATACTTACTCTTTTCATACGTTTTAGATTTTAATATTTGTATTATATAATCTTAATTATTTATTTACCAATCAGTTATCTTATAGCGAACAAATTTCGCCATGCAAAAATAGAAAAAAATCGGTTTTGGTATCACCTGATTTCTATTATATCGACATGGGATTGCATTATTTAGAATTTATTAACAGCTTCGGCAATTCGTGGAGTGCACCTTTTTGCCCCAAATCCGGCTGATGTCGCCCTGCGAAGGGCATGTGCATAACGGAAGAAGGGGCGCACTCGCGCCGTACGATGCCGACGCACGATAAACGATCCGTCGTCGGTATGCATGACACGATGGAGGAGCGCTCGCATGTTCGGCCGTTATTCTTTTGTTTCTTTACGCAACAAAACCGATTATTCGCTTGTTGTCGGACCGTGAACAATCAATTCGCCGTTTGCAGTTATTTTCATTTTATCAATGAAAACGACACGTTTATCGCCTGTTTTTGTTGTCCTTCCATGATACACACAATACATCCCGCCGCCGGGCAAAGTAAGAACCATATTATGTCCGGTGCCGGTGACGTCACCGCCTTTATCCGTATTTTTCTGCAGGACAGGATTATTATCCGCTTTTTTAAACGGCCCTAACGGATTGTCGGAGGTAGCATATCCTACGGCATAATGCTGTCCGCCGAAAAAGTTGGCGGAATACATCATATAAAAAGTTCCGTCCTTTTTAATAATATATGAACCTTCCGTCCAGCGGCGATTAACTTCCCGTGCCGTTATCGAACGGCTTTCCCATTCCGCCTGCCGGTCGTCCTGTTTCACCGGCGGACGAAGCAAGAGGACGGGTTCTCCTGCGATATTCGAGAAATCGGGCTTTATTTCCACTCCATAAATCCAACTCTCCTCAACTTTGTCAAACCATCCTTTGTCGCGTGCCATATCCGCTATTTCACTTTCTACCGGATGTTTATAACAACAACGGGAATAATACAGATACACTTTGCCGCGATCATCATCAAAATATAAATTTGCATCGATAACGGGATAACCCGGATCAAACAACGGACGGTCGTACATTTCGACAAACGGCCCTGTAGGACGGTCGGCAACAGCAACACCGATACGGAAATTTTCCTGTTCGCCGGTCGGGTTATCCTTCCAGTTAGAACTGAAAAAAAGATAGTATTTACCGTTTCTTTCGTAAACCTCGGGCGCCCAGAAACAATCGACCGTCCACGATTCTGTAGTTGCACCACGGTAAACAGTACCTTCATCTTTCCAGTCGGTCATATTTTCGGAAGAATAGGCTCTGAATCCCGTCTCGCCCGATGTGCCGTACATATAAAATTTGCCATCGGATGCCCGGAGAATAAACGGATCTCCAAATGCAATACTCAACGGATTAGAACAGGTGATTTTAGCCTCTTTATTCACGCATGACAGAAGAAAAAGCAGGCAAGCAGCAGGTAAAAAAATGTTTTTCATAACAAACTTTCTATTAATCATAACAATAGCAACATAACTGATTATAGCGGGCAAATTTAGCGAATAATTTTTTGTTTACAATAATTCGCCTTATATTTGGCTTCTCAAATAAAAACTACGGTATATTTTTTCCAAGACTTGTTATAAAAGATGAAAGCATTAAAGAGAATATTGTCTTCATATACGACAATGATCGTATTGTTAGCCGTTTACGCTGCGGGGCTGGCGATTGCCACATTTATTGAAAAAGCGTACAGCACCATGCTGGCGAAAGTACTGGTATACTATTCACCGGTCTTTTTCATGCTGCAGTTGCTATTGGTTGTAAACTTTATTTTGATCTTTATCAGGTGTCGTTTCTACAAACCCGACAAAGGCAGATGGGGACTTGTCGCCATTCATTTTTCTTTCATTATCATACTGCTGGGAGCGCTTGTCTCGCATATAACGGGAAAAGAGGGGGTGTTGCATCTGCGGGAAGGAGAGAAAAGCAATGCGTTCACGGCACAAACGAATCACGGGACGTACACGCATACGTTACCATTCGAAATCGAACTGACAAAGTTCACTTTGAAACGTTATCCCGGATCAAGGAGCCCGTCGTCTTACGAAAGTAATCTTTTGATATATGTGGATGGGGAAATGCGCAGAGAGTCGGTTTATATGAATAACGTGCTGGACGTGAAAGGATATCGCTTTTTTCAGGCTTCCTACGATCAGGATGAACGGGGTACAGTATTATCGGTAAACAGAGATGTGGCCGGTCGCAGTGTAACATATACGGGGTATGTGTTGTTACTTGCAGGCGGAATACTGTGTTTGACAACGAAAAACGGACGCATAAGGACATTATACAGGCAGCTCAAACAACGGGAAATTCCATACGGGCTGTTTGGTATACTGCTGTTAATAAGCAGTTCTGCCGTCGCTGCGACAAATGAGTTCCCGAATAATATGAGTGAAACGATGCAATATCTCCATATAGCGCCGGAACATGCAAAAGATTTCGGAAGTTTACCGGTTCAGACGATAACGGGGCGTATCGTTCCGGTAAATACATTTTCTTCGGAGGTGATGCGGAAATTGTACAGGGATACCGGGTTAAAGAGGATGAATCCGGATCAGTTTCTGCTGAGCGTGCTCGCATATCCTGAAATGTGGATGTATGTGCAGTTGATTGATGTGCCGGATAAAAATTTCGCACTATATTTCGGACTGACACATGGACACTGTACATTCATGGAACTTTTCGAATCGAACGGCGTCTATAAATTACAGGAAAAACTTGGAGAAGCTTACCGGAAAAGGCCGGACAAACGAACGGCTTTTGATAAGGAACTGATAAAGTTTGACGAGAGGATTAATATCTTCAGCCAGTTAATAAACAAGCAATTGATTCGGCTATTCCCAAAACCGGATGACCCGTCACAGAAATGGTATGCGCCCGGCGATGATTTATCGGACTTTATGAAGGAGGATTACACATTCATCACAAAAGCTTTTGCCGATTATATTACGGAAGTTCGCGCAGCCGTCAGATCGAAAAACTGGGATAAAGCAAACGAAGCATTGAAGCTGATACGCGACTGGCAGTACGAAAATAACAATATACCGGAAATGACGGCAGACAGGATTGCGCTGGAACTGCGTTATAACAGAATGGAAATCTTCCGGTGGTGTAAGATCGGATATTTATCTTTAGGGGGATTACTGTTACTGTTTTCCTTTATATCGGTATTCAGGGAAAAACGACGGATAAAATGGATTATACGTGTTTTAGGAATAATCGTACTGATCGTGTTCCACTATCAAATGATGGGCATGGGCATGCGCTGGAAAATCGGCGGGTATGCGCCGTGGAGCAACTCATACGAGACGATGGTTTATGCTGCCTGGGCGACCGTCTTTGCGGGGTTAATGTTCGTGCGCCGCAGTCCGCTGACCTTTGCATTATCGACGCTCTTTGCAGGCGTCATTTTGTTTGTTTCGAGCTTGAGCAGGATGGATCCGCAGATCAACCCGTTAGTACCCGTACTGAAATCTCCATGGCTGATGTTCCACGTTGCCATGATAATGTCGGCGTATGGATTTTTCGGGATAAGTTTCTTACTGGGGATGACAAATTTAACAGTAATGCGCATCGCACGCAAAAGAAAACGTCCGGGGGATCATTCGTTATTAAAACGTACCGGTTCATTTCCGAACCTCAACGATGCGTCCGCCGGTAATATCAATCCGTACATGAACGACGCCGACCCGTCTTCCGATTATTACTACGCTTCAATTCGGGAATTAAGCGTTATCAACGAGATTTCGCTTAATATCGGACTTATTTTGATGATGATCGGTACGTTTATGGGCGCCGTATGGGCAAATGAATCATGGGGACGTTATTGGGGTTGGGATCCGAAAGAAACCTGGGCGTTGATAACTGTCATTGTCTATGTTATGCTTACGCACCTGCATCTGTTGAAAACACGGAACGGTCTGTGGATTTTTAATTTTTGCTCCGTGATTGCTTTTGCTTCCGTTCTTATGACATATTTCGGCGTCAATTATTTTTTAAGCGGTATGCACTCCTACGGATAGGAGGATTTTCAGAGGAATTTTTAATCAATCGAATACGAGGTATTATACTCTGTGCACGGCATGATTTTGTGACACGGTTGCCGGATGGCTTCGTACCGCACAATGACGGACAATTAATGCTGTTATTGCGGTGGTGTAGAGACGAACGGACGTGCGTCTCTGCGTCTCTGAGGAGACGCACTGTTTTACACCGCATACAGTATAATTCAGCTCAAAACCGAATTTTTTTAAAAATGAATTAATGCTAATGGACATTCCGGCAGTTTCTTTTAATAAATGAGTATGGGTCGGCACAAAAGATTACGGGCTGCGATGTTCACACATGGCAGCCCGTCAGTAAATTTAACTTCTCTAATTATATTTAAAAAAAATCAGTCTGTTGCCGTTTTTTATTTGACAACAACTTTATAGCGTGAGCCGTCGATTTCGACGATGTATATACCTCGTTCGAGCCGTACGGCGGTCTGTCCTTCCTTTACGTACTGCTGTTTGAGCAGCGTTCCGCTAAGGGTATAGATGCCGGCGCCGGCGGCCTTGTCGGAATTGATGTACAGCGTATTTGCATACGTCCATACGGATATTCCGCTGCCGACGAACGCTTCGCCGTTAGGCGTGCTTGCCGGATCGGTGGAGACGGTCACTGTCCATGGCTCGGCCAGACGGCGGATTACGTAGCGGTATACGCCGCCGCCGAGTTCCTCTCCTTTGAGTTCTTCCGGACGCTGTGAATAGAAGCCCGTGGCCGTCACTTTCAGCGGCTCGCTGCCGGCAAAGTTCAACGTAAACGTGAAGTCGTCGTTGGCATTAACATAATGCTTCTCTTCTGCTGCCGGATTTGCCGTCACGCCCGGTATCGTATATATCTCTACATAACGCTGCAGGCTGGGCGGCGTATTTGTGTTGAACTTGAGGTTTATCACTTCTCGGCACGGATCAGGGACTGTAATCATATCCGCACATTCCTGTGCATATGTAGGCCAGTACGCTTCTACACTGGCATCAGTTTGAGAATAATCTAAACACTCAAAATAGTCATAATATGAATAAAATATAAGAGCAATCGCTATTGCAGCATGATGTGCGTCAATATAGTCGTAGCCCCCTGATAACATAGATGATAATACAGAGGTATACATAGGTTCAATCCATGAATTATAAGATGGATCTAACTGTATAGCAGCTTGCTCAGTATCCCATATTGAATCGTTATAACGATTCTCAAGAATGGCAACTACTTTACTTCTGTCATTGATATAATTATATTGGTTAAATTCATCTGATAAGTAATGACGTATTTGGAATTGTTGATATGCAATTGTTTTGTCCATTTCCCTGAGACTGATGCTTACGCCGTCGTTTACGGCTAACTGTTCCATATTTGTAAGCGGTGAGGATGCAGGTTCCCAGTTACGCCCGTTGATGCTGCGCATCATGTATTTGACAGGTGTGCCGCTTACATGTTTAAGACGGATATTGCCGCGGGTATCTATATACTGACTGATTTCATCAGATTCAAATACAGGCTTGTTGTAGATGTTAAACTTGATTACAAGCGTATCCGTATAGTTGCCTGTTTCGGGATCCTTAAACGGTTTTGGCCATAAACTTGACGGGATCCAATCTGCAGCAACAGGGTGATTGTCATCCAGCTTGATAAAGTACATCTTCAAAATACCCTGCCCGTCTTCCCTGATTGAATTGAACATAAACGGATCTTTATCAATCAGTGAATCTA
>JAITBC010000262.1 GCA_031283785.1 Tannerella sp.
TAAAAAACATCGGCATCGACGGCTTTTATATTGATGACAGCGCTTTGGATCGTGAAACGCTTCGGCGCGGGCGGCGTATGCTGGATGCCGACGGCAATCGCCGTCTGATAGACATGCACTCGTGGAATCATTTCAATCAACATGCAGGATATGCCAATTCGCTCCATATTTACCTTGACTTGTTGCCGTACATCGACCGCACATGGATAGGAGAAGGGTTCGTCGACAACAACACGCTCGATTTCTGGCTGGTAGAGATGTCCGGGATTCCCTTCGGACTGACGGGCGAGATGCTTGACGCCCGAAATATTTTCAGAGGGATGATTTTCGGGATGTTGCCCCGGTTGCCGTGGAACAATCGAAATTCCATTCCGATGTGGAAACTCTGGGATGAGTTCGGCATGAAGGACGCGAGAATGTTGGGTTACTGGGATACCCGCAGTCCGGTGAAGACAAGTAATGACAATCTGCCGGCTACGGTCTACATCAATGGCGACAAGGCGCTGGTGGTCATTGCCAACTGGACGGATATTCCCCAAAACGGCGAATGGGCAGTTGATGAAAAACTGTTGGGATTCACCCCCTCCAAAGTGTATTTGCCGGAGATAGAACAGATCCAGTGGGGAAATCCTTTCAACAGCAGGAGGAAAATTGAAGTTCTGGGACGCGGCGGGCTGATTATCATGCTGGAGAAGTGAAAAAGAAGTCATAATTTAAATTATCGGCAAACATGAAATCGAAATTGATTTTTTTTGCAGGCATCCTTCTTTTGTGCGCCTGCTCTCAGGAAACGTTATTCGATCAAACATCCGGAAACTTGCGTCTGGCCATTGACAAAACAGGATGCGAGCGGTACCGAAATTGAACTCATCTACGGAGAAGCCCTCCGGCTTACCGTACATATTGCTGCCAAAGAAGACTATTTCCGGATGGAACTGGTGGAGGCTTCTCCCGGTTCGGAAATCAGTCATGTCGTGTGGGGGCATTACCAAACGACTATGCGCAGCCATGGCGAGCAGCTTGGCGTAAACCGTAGCGAGCATTTCACAATTGGAGCGCTTGGACTGGAACCGAATACGGACGGAAATGCCGGTTACACCGACAAAGGTTCCCTGATTCAACTTGCCTCATATGATCATACCCGCGACTTTTTCGGCAACAGAACGCAGCCTCTCCGAAAAGCCGAACCACTTCCGGGAGTGACCCCTGTCGGTTCGGCAGTTGCGCTTCGAGTAATTGGGGGCATTTCGACATCGACCCGAACATTTATCCCGGCGGTATCCACGCCATTCGGGAAGACAGCCGGCAGGCAAAAAATGACCATGTCGGGCTGACCCTGTACACGCTGACCACGTTTTTGAAACCCATGTCCGCGCCGGAACCGTATCTCGCGCCCATTCCCGATGAACGGTTACAAACGTGGAAACCGGAAGCCCGGCTGGTCGAAACCCTTTCTCCGGACGATACGACGCTTGTGCTTCAAAACGATAGCGCGGTTGCCGGAGTCCTCCGCCGGGCATCGGACAAGATCATCCGGATAGATAATGAATTTATTGAATTGAAGGATGTGAGGGTTGACGGCGATGTTATCCTGGCCGGCAGATGCCGGCGCGGCGCCTTCCATACCCTGCCGGCCGCTCATCGGGAACAGAGCAGTGTAAAACTCATGTATTTATCGGGATATCACAACTTCTACCCCGGCACGCTGGAAATGAGCAACGGGTTTGCCGAACGACTCAGCCGTATTCTGATAGAGGGCGACCTGGAAAATTTCGTGGTGGACGGTTTGGAAAGCTGCCTCGAAACGGGATATGGAAACTATACAGGGAACATTTTCCTGCAAAAATTTTACGACCAGTGTGTTGCGAAAAACAAGGAAGTACTGATTACCGGTTCCGGCTACAGTCAATACGGCTGGCATTTTATGTCGCACATGAGCTGGGGCGAAGGCGATCAGAAAAGAGGCGTCAGGGGGACGATGCTCGATTACAGATTCTCCCGGCGAACGGGAAACTCTCTGGAAAGTCACGTTTCCTCCCTACGCGGAAAATCCGAAATCATGGTATCCGACATCCGACCGGCATTTTCAGTTTGTCATCCGCCTGCCGGAAAGCGCTTCCTGCGCCGTAAAAAACTTCCGCGTCTCCGTCAACGGGAAAACCCTCGATATTTCCCTTGTCCTGCAACCCGGACATTACCTCTCCATCCCTCACCTGCTTGAGATGGCCTGCGTATACGACAAAACGCATCACGTGACGAAAGAATGTTATCTGCACGGCTATTTGCCGAAAGTGCAAAAAGGCGAAACGGTAACGGTCGGTCTCTCTTGCGAGCCGCTCGAAAAGGGAGTAACCCCCGAAGTGCTCATGAACGTAAGGTGTCAGAACGGATATTTCTATCACCGATGAGTAGTTAGTAGAATAGCGGTCGGCAGCCAAACCATAACTTCTACTTTTTGCCCTAACGCCAATTTCCTGCCGACCGCCCTCTATTAACTACTAAGGGATTGGAAATAAATAAAGTGTAATGTACTTCCGGAAATGCTTCCACAGGGCTTTAGCCCCATTCTTCCGATTGCCGTCAGTTTTAACTGAGGGGATGGACAGGCATAAAAACTTCCTGTTACACTTTATTTCTCATTTCTAACTATCGACTGCCCCTTTATTCATAAAGTCATACCGTGTGCAGTATAATTTCCTGCGGAAAGAAATCATCCGCATCATGAACACTGGCTATCTCTGGAAATGGTTTACCTTTGCCGCAGTGTCAGGGGTCTCCTTCCGAACTACGCTCTCCAGTCAATCCCTGACAGGAATAAGACTCGAAGAGTAAACAAATATCAGTTATAAGTATTAATCCGAGTTAACTCTTCTACGCGATAAGACTGCTAAACAGTCAACCTAAATCAGGAAATGCCCCCCCCCCCGCTATCCCGCGAGATCATTTTTATTTCCCGCGAGACGGGTTTCATCTCGTGGGAAACGGGTTCATTTTCCTGGAAACTGGGATTCACTTTTCATAAATCTTTTGTAAGATTCTCTCTTTTTTTTTGGGGGGGGGCAACGATCTGTCGTTTGTTTATGGGGACGTTATGCTGCGGAGTGTTTCCGACAGGGTGCCGCTTCTAAAACAGCTTGCTGTATCCGGCCACGACCTTGATAATTTCTCCACTGTAAGAGCCGGCATCCATCCGGGAGCGGTTGATTTTTATTCCGTTATCTTCGAGTAGCCGGTATGCTCTTTCAAGCGTTTCCGCCTGAGAGGTTTTTACATTCGCGTTTCCATCGCGGTTTTCTACGTAAACAATCCTGTCCTCAACATTGGCTACTCCCGGAAAATAGCCCGTATTCATTTTGTATGTACGTTTGGCGTCATATTTTTCATGTGCGATGATCTGATTGTCGTAATCGAAATCGTACAACTCTCCTTTACGGAGTTGTTTTCCTCCGAAAGCTCTTTTATGCCGCGCAGTGGCGGGTCTGGACTCGGAACAGGATTGGAGGGATCCCTTCCAGAGTGGCACGCAAATGGCTCTGAACATCTTCGGCTACATCGCCTCCGCAAAAGAATATGGGGAAAACCACGTGCGAAAAATATCGCTGTACTGATAACCGGAATTACTGCGACGGCCAAGTTCCTTATCTATCAAAGCTGATACATCACAAAAACAGGTGAAATCTTACACATATCAAAGCGCTGGATAAATTGTTTTATATCAGCGCTTTGTCTTTTTCTTTATAACTCTTGGGTGCGGATTTAAGGTTCATGGGAAGTGAATATATCTTACCCATACCAAACGTTATAGAGCCGCCTGTTTACAGCATTTTATAATCTGACGAGCTGCAATGTGGGTTAAATTCCTGTGGTTTGAAAAAATAAACCTGCTGAATGGAATTGAAAACTCCCTTGCCCTCGCGGGAACAGGGGAGTTTTCGAGTGAAGAGGACGACCGCCGCCGGCGGACTACCGCACACGCGTGACGACGAACAGAATACGCGATCATAATCCTCAAAATCCACGCTATGTTTTTACCGCAAGTATAATGTGGTACATACGGTCATTCCATTTCATTCCCGGATTATTTGGCAGTCCATAATCCTGCCGAAGGGGTGCTGATGAAATAAATTTCTTCACCGTCGGCCAACCTGTTGAATCCGTTTTGCAATTTATCCGGCCGGTAACGTTCCATTGCTTCATTATAATCCAGATAGCTGAAGTTTACCGATTCTATTTCTTCTTTCGTGAGATGTCCCGGTGCATAGGTGATTTTAAAACGTCCTTCGGACGAGCCGTGTATCAAATGAGCGGTAGCATGGGTTAAATCCTGCAGGTCGGAATTGTTTTTCCACAACTCCATCACTTTGGGTGTTCCTGCGTAGCCGTATTTGCGGATAATGGTGTCCACCTCGTCCTGTTCGCCGAAACGTTTCAACCCCGGAGCGATAATGATCAGTTCGCCGCCGTCGGCCATTGCCTTGCGGGTGCGGTAAATTGCCTTGTTGGCGACCCATGTGCTGAAAAATTCGTCGCCCTGCATGACGGCAACCACTTTTTTCAACGGTGGGGTCTTCGTGATATTTTCTTCTTTCGACTGCTGGGCTGCGAGCAGGTATGTATCCAGATCGTCGCCGCAATAGAAGCCGCTGTGCACAAGTTTCCCATTGGCGTTGTATTTCATTACTACCTGGATATATACATCCGGCAAGGCGGCGAGAAATTCCGCCTCGGCTTTGTTATAGCAATGCCGAAGGGGAGTGATCAAATTGCCGAGATTGTTTTCTATGCCGTAACATGCAGCCGCCATGTGTGAGGCGCAAATCATTTCCTTTCCGCCCAACCCGATGAAATAGTTCTTATTATGGTTGGCAAACCCAAGTACTTCATGCGGTACCACATGTCCCACATTGATGATGATATCCCAATGTTCGTCAAACAGCAGGCGGTTGATATTTACGGGGATGTCCCAATCGGCTTTTCCTCCGGTGATAGCTTTCACATAATCCGCAGGTATGCGGCCTATGCGTTTACCGTCCTTTATCCAGTCGTGTTTCAATATTTTGTTTTCGGGTATATCGCCGAACATCCATTGGTTTTGTTCGGGCGTATGCGGGAGGTGCTGTCCAAGTGTCGGCATCACATAAACGTCGGCGGTTGGCGCAAAAAAATGATATAAAATGTTGGTGATGCGTCCTGCCGCCGAATGTGCCCTTGTGATATCAGGCGGAAGCAGCAATACCTTTTTAGGGGCAAGGCGAATGCGTATTATACTCTCTTCGGCAGCTTTCAATACTAACTGCTCTAACTCCTTACCGGAGATCTCTTCTGTTCTTCTAAAAAACCAAGCCATTTTTTTATGATTTAAAATTATTATATAGTTTGCCCGAATGGAATACTGAAAACCGACATGCGTTTCCATCCTCATACAATTCTGTAATTTTTAAATAAATATAGTCATTACAGAGGTATGTTCTGAAGCGCAAAATTACATGAAAATTCCGGATTCCCAAATGCGGACGGATAAAAAAAGTTTTTTTGCAGGGGAAAGGACAAAAGCGCCCTTAGTAAAACGGCAAACGTTATAGTATGCAGGCAGGCACAAAATAAAAATTCATGATTTGAGATTTTTTATTGAAAAAAGTTTATTATTTTTGCTCTGTCAAAATGAAATCAATTTTAATAATTGGAGAAGAAGGAAGACATCATTATCCCTTTGGACATCAGTTCGGCGCAGGACTTCAGTTCATTTTATAACGCTTATTATAAGCGCTTCTACCGTTATGCCTATTATTATGTCAACCATGTGCAGACGGCGGAGGATATTACGCACGACGCGATTTTGTATTATTGGGAAAATAAGGCGAAAGTCGCTCCGGAAACGGACGTGCTGGGATACCTGTTTTTGACGATAAAGAACAAATGCCTGAATTATCTCAAACATTTACAGGTGGAATCCGAATATAACAGGAAATACATGGAGTTGTACGAATGGGAGATAAAAGCCCGTATCATGGCGCTGGAGGACGAAAATTATTCCGATATTTTCACGGATGATATTATGAAAATCATCAAAAAATCGTTGACCGCATTGCCGAAGCAGACGCGGGATATTTTTATAAAAAACCGTTTCAAATATAAATCAAGAAAAGAAATTGCCGCCGAAATGAACGTCTCCCAGCAGAAAATCGACTATCATATAAATAAAGCGAACAGCCATTTATATAAATATTTGAAAGACTATTTACCGTTGGTTATAATGTTCCTTT
>JAITBC010000468.1 GCA_031283785.1 Tannerella sp.
CTGGGGCATATGCTGAACAATACGATACAGGATATTCTTGTCCGTCGTGCACGGATGATGGGGAAAAATGCCTGCTGGGTGCCGGGGACAGACCATGCGTCGATTGCTACGGAAGCCAAAGTGGTGGCTAAACTGGCTGCCGAAAATATTCGTAAGTCGGATATTACGCGCGACGATTTTCTTAAACATGCATGGGACTGGACGCACAAGCATGGCGGTATTATTCTTGAACAGCTAAAGAAACTGGGCGCTTCGTGCGACTGGGACAGGACGTGCTTCACGATGGATGAGAAACGTTCCGAAAGCGTCGTCAAAGTTTTTGTCGACCTGTTTAATAAAGGGAAGATTTATCGCGGCGTTCGTATGGTGAACTGGGACCCGAAGGCTCTCACCGCACTCTCGGACGAAGAAGTGATATACAAGGAACAGCAGGGGAAGTTATATTATTTGAGATATAAGATTGAAGGCGAAAACGGATATGCGGTTGTCGCCACGACACGCCCGGAAACGATTATGGGCGATACGGCGATGTGTATTAACCCCAGCGACCCGAAAAACAGGCATCTGCACGGGAAGAAAGTGATTGTGCCGCTTGTCAACCGCGTAGTGCCGGTCATTGAAGACGATTATGTGGATGCGGAATTTGGCACCGGCTGCCTGAAATTGACGCCTGCACACGATGTAAACGACTATATGCTGGGCGAAAAATATAATCTTCCTTCGATAGATATATTTAATGATAACGGGACTATTAGCGAAGCGGGGGAGATTTATGTCGGGATGGATCGTTTCGACGTCCGGACGCAGATCGTGAAAGACCTTGCGGCAGCAGGACTGCTTGAAAAAGAGGAAGATTATACGAACAAAGTAGGATTTTCCGAAAGGACGGATGTGCCTGTTGAACCTAAATTGTCGATGCAGTGGTTTCTGAAAATGGAAGAACTTGCCGCGCCGGCGCTGGCGGCTGTGATGAATGATACCATTAAGTTTTATCCCGCAAAATTCAAAAATATTTATCGCCTTTGGATGGAGAACATCAAAGACTGGTGTATCTCGCGCCAATTATGGTGGGGACATCGTATCCCGGCTTATTATCTGCCGGAAGGAGGATATGTCGTCGCCGAAACGAAGGACGCGGCATTGCGACTGGCACGCGAAAAATCGGGCAACGACGGCTTGGAATTTGCAGATTTGCGTCAGGACGAAGATTGCCTCGATACATGGTTTTCTTCGTGGTTATGGCCTGTTTCCGTATTTGACGGGATAAATAACCCGGATAACGGGGATATAAATTATTATTACCCGACGAATGATCTGGTGACGGGGCCGGATATCATATTCTTCTGGGTAGCCCGTATGATTATGTCCGGCTTCGAATATCGTAATAAGCCTTGTTTTTATAATGTATATTTTACGGGTATCGTTCGTGACAAATCGGGATATAAGATGTCGAAATCGCGTGGCAATTCTCCCGATCCGGTCGGATTGATAGATAAATACGGCGCGGATGGCGTTCGTATGGGGATGTTGCTTTCGTCGCCTGCCGGCAATGACTTGCCGTTTGATGAAGCGCTCTGCGAGCAGGGACGTAATTTCAATAATAAAATATGGAATGCCCTCCGCCTGGTAAAGGGGTGGGAGGTGGCGGATCATGCACCGCAATCCGACGCGGCGAATGTGGCTGTTGCCTGGTTTGATGCACGCTTGGATGTTGCAATAAGGCAGCTCGGCGACGAACTGGGGAAGTATCGCATCTCGGAAGCGTTGATGACGGTCTATAAACTGTTCCGGGATGAATTCTCTTCGTGGTACCTTGAAATGGTTAAGCCTGCTTATCAACAGTCGATAGATGGGTCGACATACAAGGCTACGCTTACATTTTTTGAAAAACTGATGTTAATGCTTCATCCTTTTATGCCGTTTATTACGGAAGAAGTGTGGCAAGCGATATCGGAACGTAAGCCCGGCGAAAGTATCATGGCGGCCCGGGCGCCCGGCGCTGAATATGAAGACGGGCAATCGGCAGCAGACTTTGAAGCTGTAAAACAGATTGTTACCGGTATCCGTTCCGTGCGCCTCGAACGGAATATCCAGAACAGGGAAATGCTTGTCCTGCATGTCGTTTCGGGAGAACATCGTCATAAATACGACGCCGTGATAACGAAGATGTGTAATCTTGAAAGCATCGTGCGCGCGGGCAAAAACGCCTCGGCGGTTTCGTTTATGGTCGGGACGACGGAATATGCCGTGCCGCTCGGAAGCGCGATAAATGTCGAAGAAGAAATAAAAAAAGTGGAGCAGGAAATAATATATCTGGAAGGATTCCTGCGGTCGGTGATGAAGAAACTCGGTAATGAGAAATTTGTGGCGAATGCGAAGCCTGAAATTGTCGCTAACGAACGGAAAAAACAGGCCGATGCGGAAAGTAAAATCAAAACGTTGCGAGAAAGTATCGCTAAATTGAGAGATTGTGTGTAAATAAATAAATAAATCATTCATGTAAACTAAAAAAAATAAGTATCATGTCAGACAGAAGAAGTTTTTTGAAGAAAAGTATTGCCGGAGTCGCCATGTTGGGCGCGGCTCCATTAGTGTCGGAACCGCTGTTTGCCGGCCGAAATGATGTATCGGCGGCGAACGATGACGTAATTAAACCCAAAGCGCCTAAAGCGACGAATCCGTTTCAACTGGGGATGGCGGGTTTTACGTTTGTGAATTTCGATCTGGAAACAACGTTGAAGACGCTGGAAAAACTTGATATTCACTATCTTTGTATCAAGGATTTTCATCTTCCGTTCAAGTCTACCGACGAAGAAATAAAAGCTTTTCATGAAAAATGCGCCTCTTATGGCGTCACCGGATATGCCGTCGGGCCTATCTATATGAAGTCGGAAGAAGAAGTCAATAACGGTTTCGAATATGCTAAACGCGCAGGCGTAAAATTGATTGTCGGCGTGCCGAATTATGAGTTGCTGCCCTACGTTGATAAGAAGGTGAAAGAGTATGATTTTCATTATGCCATCCACCTTCACGGGCCGGATATCAAAATTTATCCCGATGCCAAAGATGCGTGGGAAAACACGAAGAACCTTGATGCTCGTATCGGAATGTGTCTTGATATAGGTCATGATCTTCGTAACGGATGCGATCCGGTGGCTGATTTAAAGAAATATCATACCCGCGTTTTCGATATGCACATTAAAGATGTTACGGATTCGACGAAAGCCGGGCATGCGATCGAACTCGGGCGCGGTAAAATAGATTTCCCGGCGCTCGTGAAAATGATGCGCAAGGTGAACTATACGGGCAAATGCAGCCTGGAATATGAAAAAGATATGAAAGACCCATTCCTTGGAATAGCCGAATCAATCGGATATTTCAAGGCAGTGAGCGATTATGCCTGAAGCTCTTGCTTCGTCCGGGTGTTGTGCCGGAGTGTGAATTGTAAAAACTGCAATGTGATGAAACAAACAAGCTTTTTGACAGTCGTATTTTTTTTGATGTCCTTATTATCCTCGTGTACTTCTTACCGGACGATAGAAATTGAGACATATAATTCCGCGTCGATCACATTCCCGCCGGAAGTGAAGACGGTTATGATTGTCAATAATTCGGCACAACAGCCCGATGGCACAGGCCATCGATATATACACGACGGGAAAGATGATTCGACGATGTTCGTTTCGGTCGACAGTGCAGCCTGTAATTTTTGTTTGCAACTGGGTAAACATATCGCTGCATCCCCCGTTTTTTATGATGTACGACTTTGCAATGACACCTTGCGCAGGGATTCGGTGTTCTACGAAAAGAAACCGTTTTCCGCAGATGAAGTGCAGGCGTTTTGCGAGGATTATGAAGTCGACGCTCTTATTTCACTGGAAAACTTTGTTTTTTTTACGGAAATACGTGAGAACCGGGCAGGTAATTATTCTTTTGAACTGTCTATCCGTATGAACCTGTCCGGCGAGGTGAGGGCAATGTGGCCGGGACAAAAAGAAACGTATGCCTTCCCTTTTTCCGATTCTTTAAAACTGTACTGGCCGGTAGACTTTTATTTAAACCCGTATGAAGAGACGATTTCCGTTTCCGATCTTAAATCCGTGATGCGTCATTTATCGGATGTTATCGCCGGGAAAATGTATGTCAACTTTGTCCCCCACTGGTCTTATGATAACAGGTGGTATTATACCTCAATAGCTTCCGAATGGAAACGGGGCGCTGCCCATGCCGCTTCCGGCAAATGGGACGAGGCTGCAGATATTTGGGGGAAATTACTCTCCAAAGTAAAGGACAGGAAATCCCAAGCACGTTTGCTGTCCAATATGGCCTTATGTAATGAAATTATCGGAGACTTCGGAAAAGCAACAGATTACGCGGAAAAATCATACCGGCTTTTTGACGAATATGCAGGTGAAGACGACGCGTATACGAAATTGCAGGAAATGTATCTGGGAATCCTTAAAGAGCGCGCCGAAAAAGACGGGATATTATCCGAACAGCTCCGCGAGAAGATTAATAATTGAGCGAATTATATATAGAGATGAAGAGTCGTATTTCGTATTTATGCATTTGTATGGTTGTATGTTTGTTGCAAGCCTCTTGTATATCACAACCGCTTGACAGTGTGGATATGTTTGTCACCACGGCAGACCGCACGAAGGATTTTGCCTGTGCAATAATCCCATTTTCGGATGTGACGCCGGTCGACGACAGCGCCGGTTTTGTGATTATTGATTCGGCAGTCCGTTATCAGCAGATAGATGGTTTCGGCGCGGCAATAACCGGTTCTGCCGCCTTTAACCTGATGCGGATGAACGCGGATGAACGTTCGGCCTTTCTTTATGAGACATTTTCATCGAACCTGAAGATGGGATACAGTTATGTGCGTATTTCTATCGGATGTTCCGATTTTTCCCTAAGCGAATATACCTGCTGCGATGAGGAAGGTATCGAAAATTTTGCATTGACGGACGAGGAAACGGAATATGTAATTCCTGTCATTAGAGAGATTCTGAGTATAAACCCTGCGGTCAAAATCATGGGTTCGCCGTGGACCTGTCCCCGCTGGATGAAAATCGAAAACCTCGAAAACCGAAAACCCTGTCCGTCCTGGACGGGCGGTCATCTTAATCCCTCGTATTACAACGATTATGCCGCTTATTTTGTGAAGTGGATAAAAGCATTTGAAGAAGCGGGAATACCGATATATGCCGTCACACCGCAAAACGAACCGCTTAATCGCGGCAATTCGGCATCCTTATTCATGGGATGGAAAGAACAGGCCGATTTTGTAGGAAAAGCGCTTGGGCAGGCAATAAAAACCGCCGGTATGCGTACGAAAATTTATGTCTTCGACCATAACTACGATTACGATAAGATAGAAAATCAAAAAAGTTATCCGGTTCGTATATATGAAAACGAGGACGCGTCGTCCTGTGTCGCGGGCGCGGCATATCATAATTATTCCGGTGATAAGGAAGAACTGAACAGGATTCATGACGCATATCCCGATAAAGAACTTGTTTTTACGGAAACATCCATCGGGACATGGAACGATGGACGAAATCTGGAAAAACGCCTGATGAGGGATATGCGGGAAATCGGTTTGGGGACGGTTAATAACTGGTGCCGGGGCGTTATCGTGTGGAACCTTATGCTCGACAGCGAACGCGGCCCGAATCGAGAAGGCGGTTGCCAAACCTGTTACGGAGCTGTCGATATCGATAAATCCGATTACAAAACCATTATCCGTAATTCACACTATTACGTAATCGGACACCTCTCGTCCGTAGTGAAACCGGGAGCTTACCGCATCGCAAGCGGCGGTTATAAGGCGGATGGGCTGGTTTACAGCGCATTTGTTAATCCTGATGAATCGTACGCCTTTGTTGCGCTTAACGATGCGGCGGAAGAACGCGCGTTTTTCGTGTCCGACGGCGAGCGTATTTTCCAGTGTGTAATGCCTCCCCGCTCAGTAGTATCCTGCCGCTGGAACAGTGAAAATCCCTGCGCCGTCCCCATGCAGTTGTGAAAACAACTCTTTCTGTTTGAATCCGATATGGAAACAACAGCTATCGTTACACCTGCTGTATAACATCATTAAAACTCAGTGCGACTGATGTTTGGCGGCCGTATCTTTCCAAAGCGCCTAATGGACATTTTTGGGATAATATGCTTTCTCAAAATAATCCGTATATTTCATATGAAAAAATTCGACGCCTCAGGTATTTTTTTTAACGCTTACCGTAATCATTTCATCCGGGCAGCGACGTCAATCTGAAACAGGAATTAAATACAGTGATACATTCGGATTCATTGTAAACATGGGAATCAGTATGGCAAGAGTAGTTACTTTCATGCGTACATAATTATGAATCCGGTTCTTGAATAGTTGCCTTCGTATTTGTCGGGAATAAACAGGTGACTGATCCGCATGTCGCTGTCTGTTGTAAAGCAATATGGGAAATTCAGACTTTCTGCGGGGATTGACAAGTTTTCAGCCAGATAAACCGGAAAGTCCATGTGAAGTTTTTCTTTCATAATTTTTAAATTACGGGGCGTGTCATATAAAGCCAAAAACAGGAAGTTGTTCCTGTCCCAGTTATTTTCCTGCGTCAACCGTAAGAGTTTGACGGTTATGAAACGCAAACATTCTTCGCAGTTGGTTTCTGCAAACCGGACGATTAATTTTACGCTGTCCCCAATAATTTCTTTCAACAGACAGGTTTTACCCTCCAGGTCGAAAACTTTCAAATGGCTGTTTAATGCAAGATTGTCATTATTTAACCCATGTACAAAACAGGTTTCCAAAATTTCGGTTTTCAGGGTATTGTTCTTCTTTTCGTCTGAGACGTAATCCTTGCGGACACGAAATGCCCATACGCACAGCAGGCAAAGGATCACGTCCACTACGATCAAAACCGTTATAACTATTTTATTTATCATTTTGTCGAATATTTACACGATAAAAGAACAAAACGGGATTTTCGTCTTCAGTCAAATCCCTGAACAGATCGTCAAGCATGTTTTCTTTTCCTTTGGGAAGGTTTTGTTTCAGGGCATAAAATTTATCCTTCAGCGATAGAAGTTCCGCCGCATTTATTGCCGATACTAAATAATTATCCTTATATCTTGCTTTCGGAGTATGCCACAGAAGGTAAACAGGGTTAACCAAAGAGCCTGAGCAGCAAAAAGATTTTTTCTGTTTCTTGTCGTAAAGTGCAAATCTCTCCCACGAACTAATCGACGCCATAAAAGTGACGTACACGGTATTTTCCAAATCAAACCACTCCCCATTAAAAAAAGGATATTTCTCATGGTGATCAAATAAAATTTTATTATTAATATTTTTGTCGATTTTCAAAGATGGAATGTCTCTCATTTTAAATACGTACACCGGCATTACGCCGTGTAAATCCGCCCGGTATATTGTATCCGAATACGAAGGATTATAAAATATATTGTTTCCGAATTTTTTAACCGGAGATTGAGTAGTATAAGTAAAATTATTACTATAAAAACATTCAAAACCGGAATGATATACTTTACCTGATATGTCGGAAATAATAAAACGGACTTTATAAATTTCATTTTTATTTATCTGATTGCCGGATGGACAGTCCGACACGATTATTTTATCAGTCAGAAATTCAATATTATCGGTTTCATACGGCAAGGCGCTGCTTTTTACAAAAGTGCCATCCATGGCGTAGTATTTAAGTTGTTTCGTATTGTCGTTCACTGCAATCATTGAATTATCAGGGTGTAAAGCGACGCAGTTAATACGGGAGTATTCCATGGGACCTCCTCCGGTAGTGCCTATTTGGTTTTGAAATTTTCCCGATTCGGCAAATACTAAAATATTTTGGGCAACTTCATTATCGACAACTATTATTTTACCGTCAACGAATAGGATTTGAGAAATTCTGCCAATCAGGCTGTTCGTTGTAGTTTCCAGTTTAACAAAAAAGACATCGTCAAACAGGCTGTCGAATGGTAAACAGTTCGTTTGGTAATCAAATGTTATGTTCGTAATACTGTTATTCGTAATATTATCGGTATTTTTCGGTTTATTACATTCCCAAAACAAGATAGTTACGGCGTATAAAAAGAATAATCTGTATATAATAGATTTCATATGTTTAATCAAAATAGGAAGCTATCATTTTAAATAAAAAATGACAGCCTCCTTGTTAAAAAGCTGGTTTTAATCTAAAAAATCACATGGGTTAAAAGGCATACATGTCGCATTTCCACCATTCTGGCAAACAATTCTTGTACCTTTTATAACTCCAGAGTCAGTGGTAGTAGACGTCGTTGTCGTTGTAGAACCCGATGTATTAGAAGCATTACCTGTAGCAGATGCTCCGACACCTAATATCGTTCCACCTGCTGTCGCATTTCCACCTGCTGTTGTACTGTTGTTGTTGGTGGTAGTTGTTGTCGTTGTTGTTCTGGAACACGATACTTCAAATTCATGCTGTTTCCACATGGCACTATCTGCCGTAGAAGAGTTAGATTCTTTTGCCTGTACAAGCATAAATCCGCTGAGCGAATTTTTTGCCATTCCGTAGTCGTTTAACGCATTACGGAAATTCATCCCGATACCGAAGAGGAGCGCGATTGCTCCAATCACTGAAAATAATCTTTTTTGTTTCATAAAAATATTGTTTTTAAGTTCGTGGCAAAGATAAACACAATAAATGAAACATTGCACGTAAAAAAGGCAATAAAAAGCAACAAAAAGCAACAAAAAATATCATTGTATTATGCTGAAAAGGATTTTTCTTGCAATACATGAGTTTTAGTAAAAACATATTATTTTTGCCGCAAAAAAAACAGTGGGAAGGGCTGAAGTAAACAGAAGATATGTTCACTTGGCGCTCTTAAAAAAACTGTTCCACCTTATCTTCTGAAATCCTTTCTTTCCGTTGTCAATGGAATAGAATACAAATTTTATCCTGCCTGTAATGTTCGAATAAGGAATATAGCCGAAATTTCTGCTGTCGTGAGATTGTTGTGTATTGTCGCCTCTCATTTCGTAAAGCGGTTGTTTTACGATAAATACGGAATCCTTCCTGCCGTCAATATAAAGCGTGCCGTTGCGTTTAAAAATCCTTTGTCCCTCGTTTTCAACGATTCTCCTCATATTTTCAAAATTGTTTTCATTGACGACGACTGTATCTCCTGCATTCAATATATTAGTTATCCTTTTGACCAATAACACATTTTGTCGTTCGGGAGACTCAAAAACCGCCATATCTCCAATTTCAGGCATTCTTCGTCCTCTTATTCTCCGGTATCCCCAGTCTATTTTTTCGTCGGCTTTCCGTAAAGGGGCGATCCATGTAAACACGTTGAAAAGAGGAATATCCGCAAATCGACGGGGTAACCGGGCGCCGTAAGTCGTATAGTCGATCCACAGCCGGTCGCCGGCCAAAATTGCCGGATACATGCTGTCGGATGGCACAGCACACACTTCTCCGACAAATACCCGTAGAATCATACATATTAATATAAGCAGTCCAAAAAATTTTATCCGCCGTTTTATTACTTTTCTGTTCGTCATCAGTCATTTTTTATTCTTTCTATGTTCGACATTCGAGGGAATAACGCAGCTTGTCTAATAGCAGCGGGATTTCGAACGTTTCAATGCCGGCGGCCGTAAGTTCCGGAATATCGCGGTTGAATTCTACTCGGAACTTTTCGTATCCTCCTTTTATTGTCTCTATGGATTTACGGTATAATTCGAGGGCGTCTTTGATGTTTTGCAAGACCCATTCGGTGTGGCCGGCGTTCATGTAATCCTGCGTATCGGGCTTGTACGACAATATTTTATTGTAATAATTGCGTGCCTGAACATATTTTCCCGTAAGGAACGAGCACCAGGCAATCGGTCGCCATGCTTTGTTGCCTTCGGCATCTAAATAATCGGCTTTGAAGTAATATTTCAAAGCTTCCGAATAGTTTTTCATATCCAGGCAGCATGATCCGATGCTTAATAAGACGGAAAGATTTTCCGGCTCAAGTTTTTCGTATTGCAGGTAATAATTGATTGCTTTTTCAGGTCTTTTTATTGCGCGGTAGCACTGGGCAATGCGGCGTAACAGCCATTTGCTTTCCGGGTTGATGATTTCGGCCTTGGCATAATCGGCTAATGCGCCCTCGTAATTGCCGGTCATCTGTTTGCAGTAACCGGTCTTTTGATATAATGTTTCATCACTTTTTTCTGACGCTTCCGACAGGCGTTCGTATAGAATCAACGCATCGTCAAAATAGTTTTTACACAGATAGTTATCGGCTATATTCATCAGGTCGTTCCTGTCCGAAAAATAAGCGCCCATAACGGGAATATTATGAAAATCAAGAGGCAGCGAAAATATGTCGTTAAACTCATGACGGCGCATGTAGAGTTTGTAAAAACGATACAAATCCTGTACGTATTGTCCGACGATACGTTCGATATAGTCGTTCTTTGTCTGCAGTTCGGCCATACGTTGCTGTTTGAGTTCGCTTAACCGGCTTTCAAGCTGACCGATCATCATTCTGCGACTCGATTCCGGTATCTGTTTGATACTGAAATACAAAGAATATAAGTCGGAGTTACACATAAAACCGACATTCGTTATCATCTCAAGCGATTTCAAGACGATATCTTCTTCCGGCAGCAATGAATGGGTTTTTATGAAAGGTATAAACCAGTTACTTATTTCATTAAAAAACGGGAAATTTTTAAGGTGCAGGAATGTCGAATGCATTATATCGGCGCCTTCTTCCTGAAGTTTGTTAAATTCTTCTATCTTCTTCCCCAATTTGCCGCCGGACAGTTTTTCCATCCATTCTGGATTCATTTCTCCACCGGTATTTTCCGGTGATGATGTATACGGGTTGAATTTCGACTGTAGTTTCATCATTTCAGGGATTATCTCATCTCTGATTTTGTTTGAAATTTTTTCCGTCTCGCGCGACAGGATAAAACGCAGGATGATCATTTGTACGATCTTCGTGAAATCGGGTTTTTCGGCAAGCGCGTCTAAACGATGCCTGATCTCCGGCAGACAGCCGATACGGCGCTTGTATAGATACAGCGTAATCAACAGGCCTGTGTAAGCGCGTATTTTCACTTCATGGTCATCGCTTTCGGCAGCAATCGTAAGGAGGTGCAATTTCCTTTTATCGAAAACCTCCTGTAGACCGAGGGTAAGTGATGAGACAATTTGACAGTTCAATACCGACATTTCTGTTTTGCCTGTCGTATTCCATGCATGCGACTTGTCGGGATTAACCGTTACATTCAGAATTGTCATTTCTTTTTCCGTTAGATAACCGGACGTCCATATGCGTTTAAATAGCCGGGAAACGGCATCTTCGGCCGACTTCGAATTGTTTATTTCGTACGATGAAATGATGATGTTGATAAGCCTGGCGATGTCTTCGTCTTCCGTGTGAGTCTCGGATGTACGTCTGACGGAGTAATATAAACCGGAAGACATACGGGTGAGTATATGTAACCTTATTTTGTCGGCCAGTTCGTATGCCGAGGCGGTAAGTTCGTTATATATCTTTGCCTGCATGGGGTCTCTTGTTCCTTCGGTATAGTAATGCAACAACTGTTTATATGTCTCCTGAAGGTTGTTTAACTCGTCCTGAAACATGTAGGTACGCAAACCGGCCGTCAGGTTATACAAAGCGTCGAAGGCCGTCTTCAACTCTCTTTTGTCAAGCGAATTGACGGTCTGCTCATAAATTACCTGTATCTCTTGTGTTGTCATATTTTTTCTTTAAAAACAAAAGCCATGCCAAAAGTAATATTTTTATGTCATTATTTAGTAACTTTGCCTCCCGAAAATTAGAATTATTTTAAATGGATCACATTCGAAACTTTTGTATTATTGCTCATATTGACCATGGAAAGAGCACGTTGGCCGATCGTCTGCTCGAATATACGAAGACGATTGACGCTAAAAATATGCAGGAGCAGGTGCTTGATGATATGGAGCTCGAACGCGAACGCGGGATAACGATAAAAAGTCATGCAATACAGATGGAGTATGAATATAATGGCGGCAAGTATATTCTGAATCTTATTGATACTCCGGGGCACGTGGATTTTTCTTATGAAGTATCGCGTTCTATTGCTGCTTGTGAAGGCGCTTTGCTTATTGTGGATGCCGCGCAGGGCATTCAGGCGCAGACAATCTCTAATCTGTATATGGCGCTGGAAAATGACCTTGAGATAATTCCCGTTATCAACAAGATAGACCTTCCCGGCGCGATGCCCGAAGAAGTGGAAGACCAGATCGTAGAACTGCTTGGTTCTTCACGCGATTCGATCCTGCGCGCCAGCGGTAAGACGGGCGAGGGCGTGTACGATATCCTTCGTGCGATAGTCGACAGAGTGCCACCTCCCAAAGGCGACACGGAAGCTCCCCTGCAGTGTCTGATTTTCGATTCCGTATTTAATCCTTTTCGTGGAATAATTGCTTATTTCAAAGTCGTTAACGGCGTGATTCGTAAAGGCGATATGGTGAAATTTATAGCTACGGAAAAAGAATATGATGCGGACGAGGTCGGCGTGCTGAAACTTTCGTTAAGCCCACGTGACGAAGTGCGTACCGGCGACGTAGGGTATATAATCTCAGGCATAAAGACGTCAAAAGAAGTCAGGGTAGGGGATACGATTACCCATGTTAAGTATCCGGCAGAAGAAGGAATATCAGGTTTTGAAGAAGTTAAGCCGATGGTGTTTGCCGGGGTTTACCCGATTGATGCGGAAGAGTTTGAAAATTTGCGTACGTCGCTCGAAAAATTACAGTTGAACGATGCCTCGTTGACCTTCCAGCCGGAAAGTTCCGTCGCATTGGGATTCGGTTTCCGTTGCGGTTTCCTGGGATTGCTCCACATGGAGATTATACAGGAACGTCTGGATCGCGAATTTGATATGGATGTGATTACTACTGTCCCGAACGTCTCGTATAAAGTGTACGACCGTAAAGGAAACTGTACGGAAGTACATAATCCGGGCGGTTTGCCCGACTCGACGCTTATCGATCATATTGACGAACCCTTTATCCGAGCCTCTGTTATCACGCAGATGACATATATCGGGCCTGTTATGACATTATGTCTCGGAAAACGCGGCGTATTGGTAAGGCAGGAATATATCGCCGGCAACCGTATTGAAATTATATACGATATTCCGCTGGGCGAGATTGTTATCGATTTTTATGATAAACTGAAGAGTATATCGAAGGGATATGCATCGTTCGACTATCACCTGCATGACTATCGCCCGGGCAAACTGGTGAAGCTCGATATCCTCCTGAACGGCGAACCGGTCGATGCGCTCTCCACGTTAACGCATTTCGACAACAGCGTCACGTTCGGACGCCGGATGTGTGAGAAACTGAAAGAATTGATACCGCGCCAGCAGTTTGATGTCGCCGTACAGGCAGCTATCGGCTCGAAAATTATAGCCCGCGAGACGATAAAAGCCGTACGGAAAGATGTGACGGCCAAGTGTTATGGCGGCGATGTTTCCCGTAAACGAAAACTTCTCGAAAAGCAAAAGGAAGGCAAAAAGCGGATGAAACAAATCGGCACGGTAGAAGTCCCACAGAAAGCCTTCCTTGCCGTGTTGAAACTGGACTGAGAGGCTTGGATTTTACTTTCCGATGAGATTCGAAAATTTACCGGCAATACGGTTTTTCGTTTCGCGCACGATGGATCGGGGCAATATCCGGTATATTGCCAGAATACTTGCCGTCCAGTAGAGGATTCTCCACCATACATTCTCGGTATGGTAAAATATGAATCCGCCGCCAGCCAGTAATAGGGCGGAGAGGATGAAAGTTCGTGCGGAGAGCTTTATCGTCATCGTCTTCTGCACCGATATCAGATAGCATACAAACATGAAGGAGAACGACAGCCCGAAAGCGATGGCGACGCCCGTAAGACCCAGGTACCGGGTAAAGAAATAATAAAAAACGAGGCTTGCTGCGGAAGATACGAGGGTGATGTAGAACATTTGCCGGGTGTTTTTTTGCGCATGTAAAATGGCTGACATGAACATCTGTAATGCGTATCCTATTTCTGCAACGAATAAGGCGTATAAGTATATAATGCTGCTTTCGTATTCCGCATCAATAAGTTTGGGGTATAAGGTTTTCAGTATAAACGATGATGTGATGACGAGGCTTGTCAGGATGAGGACGAATGTGTTTAAAACGGAAGAATAATATTTATCCCTGTCTTTGGCATTAAACTGAAGCACCGTCGTTTCCTGCCACGCTTGATACAGGATTACGGATAAAATTTCGATAATTGCCGCGAATTTGAACGCGACGGCGATTATACCGTTGGCATACAGTCCTAAATGATAGCTGATGAAATATCGGTATGAATTGCCGATGATCCATAAAAACGAAATTACCATAATTAACGGATAGCAGTACCGTGACAATTCTCCGGCAAGGGCTTTGTCGGTGATTTTAAAAGAGAAATATTTCCGCATCACAGGCTGTTTTAATTCAATGAAGTAGAGGGCGGAAAGCCGAGCCAGTATGTTTGACAGGAATATGCCTTCGATGCCCCATTTCAGGACGACGACGAAGAGGATGCCGAACAGGCAGATAAACAGTGAGGACAGTATGCCGCATGCGACAAACAGTTTCGTGTGTCCCAGCCCGCGAACGATCTGTATCTGTACTTCATAAAAGGCCAGGGTAAGCAATAATCCGAGAATATGGAAACCGCAACGCAGGTCGACAAAGAACGTGATGAGGACGAACAGCATGGATGTGATAACCGTCGTCGTAATCATCATGCGATAACTTTTGTTGATGATGGTTCTCCGGTTATTTTCATCTTTCTCGTCGATGAGGAAACGGAAGACGCCTTCCCGCAATTGAAGGTCTACGAACGGCATCAGAAGGAAAACGGTGGCCAGTACCGTATCGTAATAGCCTAAATCATCGGGGGCGATGAAAAACGTGTATACGGGGAAGATCAGGAATGTGATAAGTTTGGAGCCGAGGTTACCGACGCCATAGATGATGATATCTTTGAATAGTTTTCTGTTACGGCCCTGTTCCATTGCGTTACACTTTTCGTATGCCGTGTTTTTCGATAGAGATGATATTTTTCTTATATAAAGCGCCAATGGCCATTTTGAAACTTTTTTTGCTGCATGAAAAAAGTGAATATATTTCTTCCGCATCGCTTTTGTCGCTAACGGGAAGATACCCGTTGTTATGTTCAAACGCGGCTACGATCTGTTGCGCAATGATATCCACCTTGCTATATCCGACAGGATACAGGCTTACGTCGATTTTATCGTCGTCACGCACTTCTTTTATATATCCTTTGCATCTTTCGCCCATCGAAAGCTTGCGGAATATTTCGTTATGGTAGAGCAGACCCCAGTGTGAATGGTT
>JAITBC010000012.1 GCA_031283785.1 Tannerella sp.
GGTACGGTAGTTTTCGTCATCCAGCGTTGATATCTGAAACGGATTGTTCCCGTAACTGTACGAAAGTTCGTATCCCGCTTTTAACACGCCTGCAAACTGTACGCCGTTTTGCTGCAAGTGCTGTTTTTTGGAAACAATGTTGTGCAGGTTGTCGTACGCCATTTCAAGCGTGTATCCCGCCATTTTGCTGCCTGCGCCTGCGTATGTTCCTGCGGCGGAAACCAAACGGTAAAGCCCGTCGTAACCGTACGTATGGCTCATTTTCCCGCCCATGCCGGCAGCAGGCGCAGGCGCTGAGTTCGCGACGCTCAGCACATTATCCACCGCGTCATACGAATAGGCGTTGTTCATTAACTGCGTGTTTGTTTTTGTAGAATGAACGCCCAAATTCGACAGCCTGCGGCGTTGTGGGTCGTACACGTAGTTTGTTTCCGCTTTTTCGGTGCGGCAAATAATTTATACATCTAATATACAAACTATTACTTAACTGTTAAAAAAACTCTCCAATGTATCAATTGTTCGATAATGCGTAAGCTCATTTTATTTCAATTATTTTATTCCTGAGCAGTTTTAAAATGAATGCCCCTCTATAATGTGATAGGTATCCAGAAACGTTAAGTTCCCAAGATATTTAGTTAATTGATGTAAGCATCACATAACTCATTGATAACGACCCAGATGAAAAAGATAAAAAAAATCTGTTTTGAGGGAAATGTTGCGTTTAGTAACTTTTTTTGCAACAAAAACGTAATAATTAAATATTTGGCATTTTTTTTGGATTATTGAGCAAAAATTGGGCGCTTGTCCGTCTGGCGTCGTTTTTAGCCTGAATTTTTTTCGGTAAGAAAATACTATATCAGATAATTATTTATATATTTGCAGTCGCAAAGGTTTCCAAATCGCACTTTCGGGTCGTGATGCGGAATGAAAAGGGAATGTAGTGAAAATCTGCGACAATACCCGTTGCTGTGAGTTCCTGCCCCGAACATGGGGAACAAGAAGTTTTACAATTTTGCCACTGGCCTAACGGCTGGGAAGGCGTAAAACCGGAACAAGTCAGAAGACCTGCCGATGCTTTTTATAAGATTTGCAACCTGCGGGATTACGGGTGAAAATCAAAACTGCGATTTCCCCTGCACCCGGTATTCCGGTTTGAAAATGAGGCTCGTGACAGCCTCGGAAGGCGTAAATCCGTTTTGAATTTCTGTTGCGCCGTGTCCCCTTGATGGACGCGGCTAATTTTTTATTTGTCAAATTTAAAATACAACAGGAATGAAAAAATTATTTACTCTTTTTACAATCGCCTTATTGGGCGCTGCGATGTGGAATTGTTCGTATGACGACGACGATCTGTGGAATGCGGTCGACGAGTTGGACGGCCGTGTGAAGGCCCTGGAACAGGCCGCAAAGGACGCCAACACCGATATAGACGCACTCCGGAAACTGGTGGACGAGCTACAGAAAAACGTAACGGTAACCTCCGTCGATAAGACTGACGACGGCTACACGATCACTTTTTCCGACGGCGAAACCGCAACAATCACCAATGGTAAAAACGGTATCAACGCTCCGGCCATTTCGGTCAAAAAAGATACCGACAACGTCTATTACTGGACGCTCGACGGCGAATGGCTGCTTATCGACGGCAAGAAAGTCAAGGCTCAGGGAATCGACGCCGTAGCTCCACAACTGCGCATCAACGAAACCACGAAGATATGGGAAATGTCCACCGACGACGGTACGAACTGGACTTCGATGGGCGTCAAGGCAGAAGGCGCCGACGGCAAGAATGGCGATTCGATGTTCGCATCGGTAAGCACTACGGAGAAACCCGGTTTTGCGGTTTTTACCCTGACAGCCGGAGGAAAGATCGAAATTCCGATGCAGGACAGTCTGAATATCGCCATCTCGGCAAAGAACGTTCCATTCGTCTTCGGTGAGCAAGTGACCTTCACGCTCACGAGCAAAGGCGTAGAGAAGTTGACCTGGACGAAACCCGACGGCTGGAAAGTTGCGGTCGACGGAACAACGCTGACGGTTACGGCTCCTGCCCAAGCAAACAGCTATGCCGAAACCGAAGGAGTTATCGCCCTGATCGGTATGGCAGGCAACTACTCCTGCATGGCGGAACTGAAGGTGAGCGTTGCGGAGAAACATATATATACGGTCACCTTCGAGGGCGACGATTGGACTAAGTGGGTCGCCTGCAACTACAAACCCAAAGCATATGCGACGACCAAATTGGGGAATCTGAACGATTACACCTGGGTAGATGCGGTTACACAACTGGCGACCGGCCGTCCCTCCGGCTATGGTTATCCCTGGATCGTTAGCTCCTACAACTCCAGTTCGCTGGATCCAAAGAAATATGGTTACTATGAGTATGACTTGTACGTTTACAATCCCGACGGTCCGGAGGACGCCACCACCGGAGGCGGTCGCAACGGATCGGATAACTTCCTGACGAATTTCGGTTACTTCGATTTCGACTTTAATTGGGACATGGGACGCCCCATTCTGAAATTTACCGACGGAAAGGCGCGTATGGTCAAGAGCCTGTACGTTAATTCGACCTGCTACTTTTATTCGGTGGCAACGGCCGGAAACGCATTGTCGCCTGCATTGACCAAAGATGTAACTTATTATGCTACGGGATACGACGCCGGGGGCAACGAAATCAAAACCATTACGATGACCTTCGCTACGCCGGACGCTATTACCAAAGAGTGGACGAAATGGGATCTTTCGGAACTCGGCCCTATCGTTTCGCTGCGACTGAATCAGGCCGGCGGCGCGGATAACGGTTACGGATATTCGCTGCCCGCATACTACGCGCTGGACGACATCACCGTTGAGTGGTAATCATTTTAAAATGACGACGGCACAACCAAAGCAGATTGCCGGGTTGGACAACAGCACCATCTCCCCGGATTGACCGGAACGGCTCGGCAATCGCTCACTTTTGGAAGAATTATGAAGCAATACTTTTTTTGTACAGCCATCGCGATTGCGGTCATGCTGTCAGCAGGGTGTTCGCCGGAAGAGGGAGAAAACCCTCTTCCCGGCCAGCCTGTCATCACGCTCGACAGTCCGACCTCGATCTATACGGTCAAAGTAGGCAGGGAGATCGAAATCCAACCGACATACGAAAATGCCGACGAAGCGACGTTCGCGTGGCGAATGGACGGCAAGTTGCTCGGCGAGGAAACGACGCTGCGCTTTTCGTCGGAGCAGAGCGGACGTTACTTCATCACCCTTACGGTTACCAACCGCGGCGGCAAGGACGAGGAGGAGTTGCGCGTTGACGTCTTCGACCTCACGCCGCCCACGATCTCACTGCCTGGCGCCGACAAGGGTTTTATCTTATTGTTCGGTTCAGAACTGGAACTGAAGCCTCAGGTAGCCTCGTCGCTCGAAACGGCGTACAGTTGGACGATTGACGGGGAAGAGGTCTCCACGGAGCAGAATTATACGTTTGCGGCGACCGAGACAGGCGATTATACTGTCCGTTTCGCCACCGGCAACGAGGACGGCGACGATGCGGTGGAATTTACGGTCAGTGTGCGCGAGGCCAATGAGGTCGATTTCAAATGGGCTTTCGAGCAGACTGAGTACAATGTGGCAAAGGGCCGGACGATCCGCCTGCGGGCGATAGGCATCGAAAATGCCTTTACGGCTCAATACGCCTGGAGTGTCGATGGGGAAACGGTACAGCAGGGCAATCAGGCCGAATACGCTTTTACCGCCGCAGAAGAAGGGGTGCATGTCGTAAAACTCGAAATGCAGAATGAATATCTACTCGCGACACAGACGCTTACGGTGAATGTTTGTCCTGAGGAAGGAACCTTTTACCGTTCAAAAACGGCGGCGAGCAGCGCGGCATGTAATAAAGTCTACAAATTCCTGCCGGCCCCCGGACAGTTCGTCAACGAAAATTATACGGCAACCGACATGACCGCGGCATGTGCATACGCCGAAGAGCGCATGGCACAGAGCGCATACGTTTCGCTGGGCGGCTTCGGCGGTTACATGGTTGTAGGTTTCGACCACAGTATCGACAACGATGGCGATTACAACATCGCCGTCACGGGCAATGCGTTCAACAGTTCGTCGGAGCCGGGTGTTATCTGGGTGATGCAGGACGAGAACGGCGACGGATTGCCGAACGACACATGGTACGAACTCAAAGGATCGGAATACGGTAAAGAGGAAACCATTCAGGACTACACAGTGACCTATTACCGCCCTTCCGCTCCGGGACAGTCAGTTCCGTGGACGGACAATCGCGGAAACAGCGGTTCGGTCGAGCATCTCGGAGCGTACCATAGGCAGGACTATTACTATCCCGCATGGGTCGAAGCCGACAACTACACGCTGCGCGGTACACGCCTCAAATCGCGTAGCTACGACCAGTCCGGCAACGGAACCTACTGGGTCAATCCTTCGTTCGACTGGGGTTATGCCGACAATTTCAGTTCAATCGACCGGCTGACCGACAACGACAACTACAATGCAGCCCCGGCCGACAACCATTTCAAAATTTCGCACGCCGTGACCTTCGACGGGAAAAACGCCGGTCTGGAATACATCGATTTCGTGAAGATACAGGTGGCATTGAACCAGCAATGCGGGTGGATCGGCGAGGTTTCGACCGAGGTGTTCGGCGTGAAAGATTTCAATATGAGCAAGTAAGACGACGGCATCTGCCGTAACATAATAATTAATACTGATAATAGTCAGTATCTGTTTCTATATGACTTGGCCCAAGCCTTAAGTCTATGATGAGATTCGGCCATAAGTTTTAATTTGTTGAATTTAGCTTCAATCAAGTAGCTTTCTGCTGAGCATAATAAATATTTCTGACCTTTATACGTCAGAATAAGCGGATAATAGATTGCATCAGCTTTATTGTTCGATAGCTCTAATAATTTGCCGAAAACCTCAAATTTCCATCTGCCGATTACTGTTACGTCACTTGGATCTACAATTAGACTACATACGAAACTAAGCGCCTTTTTGAACTCAGGATCGTCAGCTTTTTCTATTGTTTTGTAACCTCCCTCAGGCGGTTCGATCCGATTGTCTAAGGGCGGATTTTCTAAAAGTCTCATACTAAAATAATATTTCGAGGTCAGCTAAATGTTGTTTATTTACCATCTGTTTGTCCGGATTGTCCTTATAGTATTGGTTGTTGTATTCCCTGAACCTTATATAGAATTCATCATCAGTCAGGTAAGGGTTATTTAATCTAACGTGAGTTCTCTACGTAAGCAAACCAGAAAAAATCAATAAGTTTAAAACGTTGAAAACTACATTATTTACTAATAATTCCGCTATGATTTCCGGCCATAAAGTTACAGAAATTTATTTCATCATTGACGAGTTTTTCAAAGAATTTGATAAGTTGATTTCGGGAAACTCTCTGAAGATAAAGGCTACATTAAAAAATATAGTCCAAACAGTTGGTTATTAACAAAAAAAACAGTTACCTTTGCTCCGTTTTTTTATATTCACATAATGTCTCACTTATTTAATTGAATTTTATTTAGCAACAAATGACAGAAAATTTAAACAATGTGGCTCCAATAGAAGATTTCAATTGGGCCGCCTATGCTGAAGGCGACGCTTACAGCAAAGAGAGCAAAGAAAAGCTTACCGAAAGCTACGACAACACCTTAAACAAGATCAATGACAAGGAAGTCGTAACAGGTATGGTAACCTCCATGAACAAACGCGAAGTGGTTATAAACATCGGTTACAAGTCCGATGGCGTGGTATCGATGAATGAATTCCGCTACAACCCCAATCTGAAAATTGGCGACGAAGTAGAAGTGTACATCGAAAGCCAGGAAGATAAAAAAGGACAATTGATCCTTTCCCACAAGAAAGCCCGCGCTTCCCGCTCCTGGGATCGGGTCAATGCCGCGCTTGAAAACAACGAGATTATCAACGGATACATCAAATGCCGTACAAAAGGCGGTATGATCGTAGATGTATTCGGCATTGAAGCATTCCTCCCGGGATCACAGATCGACGTGAAACCGATCCGCGATTACGACATCTTTGTCGATAAAACAATGGAATTTAAGGTGGTTAAAATCAATCCTGAATACAAAAACGTGGTGGTATCGCACAAAGCCTTGATTGAAGAAGAACTC
>JAITBC010000163.1 GCA_031283785.1 Tannerella sp.
AGTTCCATGTCTATTAATGATGATAATCCCGAACGGGTAAATTCATCGTTCACAAAAGAAATTCCTCCGAATGGAATGATTGTTTGATTTTTTTGTTGTACCTTTACGCCCATGTGCAAGTCTATTTTATTTACAATTTGCAGTCATAAAAACAGGTGAAATTTCGCACATGACAAAGCATTGGCTAATTTATTTTATATCAGCGCTTTGTTTTCTTTTGATGACTACCGACTTGCGGATTTAAGGTATAATAAGATTAATGTACTTAAAAGAGAAACACAAACAGAACGAGTTGCCTCCTAAACGAAGTAATTCCTTATTGAAACATGAAGTTGTCTGCCTGTTGACGGTAGCCTTGTGCAGTTTCGCTTTTCCAACGAATGTGTATACGCAGAAAGTAACCCTTAATTATCGTAATACCTCTCTTGAAACGATTTTTAAGGACATTGAAAAGCAAAGCGGATACAGTATCTTCTATTCGGACGAGATAAACTACCGACAGCCGGCAAGCGTGAACGTACGGGACAAAGCCGTTCCAGAGGCGCTTGACGCCGTCTTTGCGAACACCGACTTGATGTACACCATTACCGGTAAGTATGTAAATGTGCAGAAAAAAGGAGCCGTAACGACGACGCCTAAAAGCAAAAGCATTCAAATTACCGGAAGCGTATTTGATGAAAACAATGAGCCTGTTCCCGGAGCTACGATTATAGTGAAAGGAACCACGCGCGGGGTCATCACCGACGTTGATGGAACGTTTACCATTCAGGCAACGCCTGAAGACCAGCTGGAAATATCTTATCTGGGTTATCAGGTCTTAACAGTACCTGTCGGCAAACAGACCTTCATCCGCGTAACGCTCAAGCCCCAAACCAACGAGCTGGACGAGGTCACTATCGTAGCATTCGGTAAACAGAAGAAAGAAAGTGTGATTTCGTCCATAACTGCGGTAAATGTCAAAGACCTGAAAGTGCCCAGCAGTAATCTGACAACGGCTTTTGCCGGAAGAATGGCCGGTCTGATTTCATACCAGCGTAGCGGAGAACCTGGGCAGGACAATGCCGATTTTTTTATTCGCGGAGTCACCACATTCGGATACAAGACCAGCCCCTTGATTCTGATTGATGGGATAGAATTGTCAACAACCGATCTGGCGCGTATTCATACCGACGATATAGCCAGTTTCAGCATCCTTAAAGATGCCACCGCCACGGCTCTGTATGGAGCGCGCGGTGCGAACGGCGTTATTCTGGTCACTACCAAACAGGGAATTGAAGGGAAGGCGAAGTTGACCGTCAGAATTGAAAATTCATGGTCAACGCCTACGCAAAACGTAAAACTGGCTGATCCTGTAACTTATATGAGATTAGCCAATGAAGCTGTATTAACACGTGATCCGCTTGGGATTACACGTTATTCCGACAAAAAAATTGCCGGTACGGAAGCCGGCGGAAATCCTATATTTTATCCGGCTAATAATTGGCGTGAGCTGTTATTTAAGGATTATGCGATGAACCAACGGGCAAATTTGAATGTAACGGGTGGCGGAAATATAGCGCGATATTTTGTTTCGGCCTCTTACAGCAAAGATAATGGGATTTTGAAGGTGGATAAACGCAATAATTTCAACAATAATATCAACCTGCAAAAATATACGCTTCGTTCGAATGTAAACATTGACATTACCAAAAGTACGGAACTGATTGTCCGTTTGAGCGGGAATTTTGACAATTATTCCGGACCCGTCGATGGGGGCAGCGAAATGTATAATCTGGTCATGCATTCCAATCCCGTGTTGTTTCCGGCTTATTATCCGGCTTCGGAACAGTATAAATATGTCAATCATATCATGTTCGGGAATTATGATCAGGCTCAGTATGTGAACCCTTATGCGCAAATGGTCAGAGGATACAAGGATTACAACCGCTCGCAAATGATTGCTCAACTTGATTTAAGGCAAGATCTGAATATGTTTACGGAAGGATTAAGCGTCAGAGCAATGTTCAATGTTACCCGCGATTCATATTATGAAATATCCCGTGCATACAATCCCTATTACTATGAGTTAGCCTATTATGATCCGCTGACGGGCGGATATCAACTCAATTTATTGAATGAAGACTCCGGATCGGAATATCTCGGATGGGGTCAAGGAGCAAAAACCGTCGATTCGGATATATATTTGGAAGCAGCCATAGATTATAACCGTACATTCAACGAAAAAAACATGGTAAGCGGACTGTTGGTATTTATTATGAAAGACCGGATGATTGCCGACGCTGAAAATCTGCAGGAGACATTACCATACAGAAACTCAGGTGTCTCCGGACGTACTACCTATTCCTATAACAGTCGGTATTTTGTCGAATTTAATTTCGGATATTATGCCGTGATTTGGGACATTGTCGAAAGCGACGAAGAACATTGTTACGACTGGTTTTTTCATGCTGAAGGCAAGTCGCTTTCGTTCGAACGCGGAGAGACAAGCCTGCCTGCGGAAAACGAATTTATATATCCCGCCATCACAAACGTTAAAAAACAATGCCTCCCTGATAAATCGGGCGTAGCTCGTTGGGACAATGACGAGCACTCATTGGAAGTCTGGTTTCCGAACATGGCCGGACAGGAAATCTATGTTTCCCGTATGCCCACGGGAGAAGAAACCAGGACGGCGCCGTTGATGGTCTTACGACGGAAATCAAAGCAGGCCGGATTCCTGTCGGTTATACGACCGGCAAAAGAGGGAAAAGAAAAATCTGCAAAATACAGTATCCGTACCAGGACGGAAACCAACGGGGATACGTTTATTACAATATCTTCCGGAAAGACGGAAGACCAAATCATCCTCAGGAAAGAAAAAGTAACTTACGGAAGAGAAGGTCAAAATCCCATAGAAGTAAAATTGTCCGAACCCTAATAATTCAATAACTCATAACACGCAAACAATATGAAAATGCAACAAACTATTTTTATCCTCTCCGCTTTGTGGATATCATCCGCCCCCCTGTCTGCACAAAAAGAGGCGGCAAAATATTGGAATACGGCAACCCCATTGACGCCATACAGGTTACCTCCCCCTCCGCCCGATTATATGCCCGAATACATTGACCTGACAGGCGACGGCAAGTCGGACGCAATTCAATCCGTTACGTCTAACGGCATACCCGTCCTGTGGATAGACGACGACGGTGATATGGAAAAAGACGATTTGGAAGGCGATACCGACAACGATTGCCTGCTCATCGATCGTAATAAAGATGGGCGCTTCGGTTCATGGGGCGATCTGATCATCGACTGGGTAGATGCCGATGGCGACGGAGATGCGGACATGCAGGTAGTCGTGGAATATCCGGACAGCATACCGGATACCGTCTGGCCGAATGGACATTACATGTGGGTGCTGGATACCGATCACGATCAGGTATTCAATTACATTGACTGGAATACGCTCAAACTCCGTAACTGGGAAAGGATTGAAACATCCAATTTTTATACTGATTATAGCGGGAACACGGCATTCCTGAAAATCCACGCATATACCGGTGGAATAGATGATCTGAGGCTCAACTGGGAGAATCCGTTCCTGTTTTATGACCCCGACGGCGACGGACGTTCGGAAGTAGCGATCCGTTTAGTGGATTCCCCCCGCTATTATGAAGGAGAAGTGGAAGGGAAAACCGTGCAACGGGTAAAATTAAGCGGTAAAATAGACTGGGTATCGCTTGCCGTAGACATGGACAATGATAACGGACCGGGCAACGATTTTGATTTCGACTTTACCGTCAGTTTCCGCGGGCCGGGCTTCGACTACATGGATCAGGTACACAAAATACCACGCCTCAGAGGACTGCCTCAAGCGGACAAATATTTCGCAGATCCGCGTTTCCGCCGGTTGGACGAATTAATTTATCCCGATCATGACGCCGCAAAGAAACGAATTTTCACCGGAGAATGGAGTCAGATATACTTTGTCTATGACGAAGACGACGACTGTAAACGCTGGGAACGCGTAGAACTTCTGGAACCCCGCAATCCCTTCCTGTCAGGAACGCGCAAAGGCGGAATCGACAATAATCCCCAGGCGGACGCCGCAGGCGACAGGGGAGAATGGGACTTGGATGCCTCCGGGGGAGGGAAACTGTATATAGGGAATTTCGACGGTCGTTTACACCTGTTCGGCGCCGAATGGGGATGTTGGCGCATTGATCAGAATGCAGGCGCCTATCATGGATACGACAGAAGTTGGTTGAACAAAACTCCCCGTGAATTTGCCACCGTCAAATATACCGATCGTGATAACAACGGCTTTTTCGATTACGTGGAATACGACCTGGACGGGGATACGATTTTTGAACAAACCATCGATCTGAAAACGCTCGGCATTGACGATCGTTGCGAAATCATTGACATTTCAGGCTTTGAATATGCCGATTATATGGCGCTGAAACGGGAAATAGCAGACGGAATGAAGGCAAATGCACTCTCGGCCGAAAAAACGGCAAAACGCTACGGATTGAATGTAACATGGTATGCCAAACTACATGAATCGCTTTCCATGTATGAAAAATACACCAACAGTTACTGGCTTCAGCTGTATCTTTACAAAGATTTGCAATATCATTTTGAGCGGAAAAAAGACCGCAAAAAACTCGTCCTGCTTGATAAAGCATACTTTTCTGCCGACTGGGGACTGATGTTGCAGGACGACTGACGGCCATTCGTTGCGCCCCAGAACTTTTTTTATTCGTGCACGCTTGGAAATCCGGAATTTTTATGTAATTTTGCAACAAAAATATAAATAATTCCTTTAAACCAATGTTAGTCAAAACGTTTGCAGCCGCAGTAAATGGGATATCCGCAACAATAATAACGATTGAAGTAAGCAGCACGAAAGGAATACAATTTTTTCTGGTGGGTTTGCCGGATGTTGCCGTACGCGAAAGTCACGAACGGATCATCTCCGCACTGCAGGTGAACGGCTATAAATTCCCGCGTAGCCGCATCATCGTAAACATGGCGCCTGCCGATATACGAAAAGAAGGTTCCGCATACGACTTACCGCTGGCAATCGGCATCATGGCCGCAGCCGGCGATATTGATTCGACGCGCCTTGACAAATATATGCTTATGGGCGAATTGTCGCTTGACGGCAGCCTTCTGCCGATAAGAGGCGCCCTGCCTATTGCAATCAAAGCACGCGAAGAAGGATTCAAAGGATTTATTCTGCCTAAACAAAACGCTTATGAGGCGGCAGTAGTAGAGGAATTGGAAATTTTAGGCGCTGAGAACATAAAAGATGTAATTGATTTTTTCAGTGGTAAGAACACGCTGCAATCTACAATCATCAATACCCGTGATGATTTTTTTGCGGAACATCAACATTTTGACGGCGACTTTTCCGACGTACGCGGACAGGAAAATGTGAAACGCGCCCTCGAAGTAGCAGCTGCCGGAGGACATAATATCATAATGGTAGGCCCCCCGGGAAGCGGGAAGTCGATGTTAGCCAGGCGGCTGCCGTCTATTCTTCCGCCTCTTACCATTCAGGAAGCACTCGAGACGACAAAAATTCATTCGGTAGCCGGGAAAATAGGAGAGCATGTCTCATTACTGTCGCAACGGCCTTTCCGTTCGCCTCACCATACCATATCGAATGTTGCAATGGTAGGAGGAGGCTCTTTTCCCCAGCCGGGAGAGATAAGCCTTGCCCACAACGGCATATTATTCCTCGACGAACTGCCGGAATTTAACAGGAATGTACTGGAAGTGCTCCGCCAACCTCTTGAAGACAGGCATATAAATATATCAAGGGCACGGTTTGCGGTTGATTATCCGGCCGGATTCATGCTGGTAGCATCGATGAATCCATGCCCGTGTGGATATTATAACCACCCGACCCGTCCCTGCGTATGCCCTCCGGGAGCTGTTCAGAAATATATGAACCGCATCTCCGGCCCGCTGTTGGACCGTATCGATATACAGATAGAAATAGTGCCGGTGCCGTTTGAAAAGATCTCGGAACAGAAACATTCCGAGACGAGTGCGAGTGTACGTGAACGTGTTGTCCGCGCACGCGAAATACAGAAAGAACGTTTTATCGGCAGCGAAGGTGTGTATTGTAATGCCCGTATGGATTCCAGGCATCTTCATAAATATGCCGTTCCCGATAATACGGGATTGGCATTACTGAAAAACGCAATGCAGCGATTGAGCCTGTCGGCACGCGCTTACGACCGCATCCTGAAATTATCGCGGACAATTGCAGACCTCGACGGCTCGGATAATATCCTGTCACATCATCTTGCCGAAGCCATCAATTATCGCAATTTAGACCGCGAAAGTTGGGGCATATTATGATTTGCAATAAAAAATTACTATTTTTGTATTCACATTGACAACAAAGCATGTATATCACAGAGTAACGGATATGCAAGTCTTATGATATATCGGCATAATAATTAAAAATATACGCATATGAAACGGAATCTATTTCTTATTTCCTTATTAACAAGGGGATTTTGCTTCGCGGTAACAGCGATAGCGGCAACGATACCGGCGGCGGCAGCAAAAGCAGCGCCGGAAACAATACCAGCGTCGGCAACTACAATGTCAGCGTCGGCACCTCCGATGTCAACGGCGGTAACGCCACTGACTACTGCAGCGGCGGCAAATTTCACTCCTGTAGACTATGTTAATCCGTTAACCGGTACTCTTTCAAAACACTCTCTTTCCACAGGGAACACATATCCGGCAATCGCCATGCCGTGGGGGATGAATTTCTGGATGCCCCAGACAGGGAAAATGGGGGACGGATGGGCTTATACTTACGATGCGGACAAGATTCGCGGATTCAAACAGACGCATCAGCCAAGCCCATGGATTAATGATTACGGGCAGTTTGCAATCATGCCGGTTACGGGCAAAGCGGTTTTCAACCAGGACGAACGTGCCAGCTGGTTTTCCCACAAGGCGGAAACGGCAACGCCGTATTACTATAAAGTATACCTTGCCGACCATGATGTCGTAACGGAGATAGCGCCAACGGAACGAGCCGCGCTGTTTCGTTTTACGTTCCCCGAAAACGAACGGTCTTTTGTTGTTATCGATGCCTTTGATAAAGGCTCTTATATAAAAATAATACCGGAAGAAAACAAAATCATAGGGTATACGACGAAAAATGCAGGAGGTGTACCGGATAATTTCCGCAACTATTTTGTGATTGTTTTTGATAAAAAATTTACTTATAAAGCCTCCGTCACAGATAATGTGATAAACGTCGACAACCTTGAGGCGCAATGCGATCATGCCGGCGCTATCGCAGGGTTCGGCACAAAAAGAGGAGAGACGGTACATGCACGGGTAGCATCGTCCTTTATCAGCTACGAACAGGCCGAACTTAACCTGAAAGAACTCGGCAACGACGACCTCAATGCCGTTGCCGGAAAAGGAAAGCAAAAATGGAACGACATTCTGGGTCGAATCGTTGTAGAAGATGATAATATAGATAAACTCCGCACGTTTTATTCCTGCCTGTACCGCTCGGTATTGTTCCCTCGCAGCTTCTTTGAAATAAACGCACAGGGGGAAACCGTTCATTACAGTCCGTACAACGGGCAGGTTCTTCCCGGATATATGTTCACGGATACGGGATTCTGGGACACCTTCCGCTCGCTGTTTCCGTTCCTCAACCTGATGTATCCTTCAATGAACGTAAAGATGCAGGAAGGACTTGCCAATGTCTATAAAGAAAGCGGATTCTTGCCGGAATGGGCAAGTCCGGGACATCGCGGATGCATGATAGGCAATAACTCTGCCGCCGTTGTCGCCGACGCATGGCTGAAAGGACTGCGGAACTACGATATTGAAACGCTTTGGGAAGCCGTTAAGCACGGCGCCAACGCCGTACATCCGACCGTGAGTTCGACCGGCAGGCTCGGATATGAATATTACAACCGGCTCGGATATGTGCCTTACGATGTGAAGATTAACGAGAATGCCGCCCGTACGCTTGAATATGCGTATAACGACTGGTGCATCTACCAACTGGGGAAGGCGCTGGGTAAACCCGAAAAGGAAATTGCCGTTTACGCCCAAAGAGCCTTGAACTACAAAAATGTTTTCGATCCTGAACATAAACTGATGAGGGGCAAAAATTCCGACGGCACGTTCCAGTCGCCTTTCAATCCGCTGAAATGGGGCGACGCTTTTACCGAAGGTAACAGTTGGCATTACACATGGTCGGTATTTCATGACCCGGCAGGGCTGATTCGCTTAATGGGAGGGCAAAAAGAGTTCAATATCATGATGGATTCCGTATTTAACGTGCCTCCTTTATTCGATGAGAGTTATTACAGGGCCGTAATACACGAAATACGCGAAATGCAAATCATGAATATGGGTAATTATGCGCACGGCAATCAACCGATACAACACATGATTTACCTCTATAATTATTCCGGGGAACCGTGGAAAGCACAGTACCGGGTAAGAGACGTGATGGATAAACTTTATAATGCGAATCCCGACGGCTATTGCGGCGACGAGGATAACGGGCAGACATCCTCCTGGTATGTATTCTCTGCGATGGGGTTTTATACGGTATGTCCCGGTACGGATGAATATATTTTCGGCTCCCCGCTGTTGAAAAAAATGACGCTGCATCTTGAAAACGGAAAAGAAGTCGTCATTAACGCCCTTAACAACAGGAAAGAGACGTACTATATAGAATCCGTGAAGGTAAACGGGACAGCATATACAAAAAATTACATAAAGCACGAGACATTGACGAATGGCGCGGTGATCGACTTCAACATGTCGTCATCGCCGAATAAATCGAGGGGAATAACGGCCGACGATTTTCCGTATTCCTTCTCAAACGAGGTAAACGTCAGGAACGATAAAAAATGGAAATAGAAGAAGAGTATTTCGACATACGGGAAAAAACACGACGTATTCCGGAGAATGACAAGGAATATGAAAATAAATTAAGGCCGTTGTCTTTTGACGATTTCAGCGGACAGTTGAAGGTGGTGGAAAACCTGAAAGTGTTTGTGACGGCGACACGTATGCGTGGCGAGGCCCTTGATCATGTACTTCTGCACGGACCTCCGGGATTGGGAAAAACGACTTTATCGAACATCATATCGAACGAACTTGGCGCAGGTATAAAAATCACATCGGGGCCTGTTTTGGATAAGCCGGGAGATCTTGCCGGAGTACTCACGTCGTTAGACAAAAACGATGTGCTTTTCATCGACGAAATACACCGTTTAAGTCCGATTGTCGAGGAATATCTCTATTCGGCTATGGAAGATTACCGCATAGATATTATGATTGATAAAGGTCCGAGCGCCCGTTCCATACAGATAGACCTGGCGCCGTTTACGCTTATCGGCGCCACTACGCGTAGCGGCCTCCTGACCAGTCCGCTACGCGCCCGTTTCGGCATCAATATGCACCTCGAATATTACGGCGTCGAGACGCTCACAAAAATAGTCATGCGCAGCGCCGATATTCTCGGCATACGGTGCGCGTTGGAAGCGGCCGGGGAAATAGCCGGGCGCAGTCGCGGCACGCCCCGTGTGGCCAACGCTCTCTTACGGCGCGTACGCGACTTCGCACAAGTGAAGGGAAGCGGGTCTATCGACAAAGCCATAGCCTGCTATTCGCTGGAAGCGCTCAACATAGACCGCTACGGGTTAGACCAGATAGATAATAAACTCCTCAATACGATTATCGACAAATTCGCCGGAGGGCCGGTCGGGCTGTCTACGCTGGCCACCGCCTTGAGCGAAGACCCCGGTACGATTGAAGAAGTATACGAGCCGTTCCTCATACAGGAAGGATTCATCAAACGAACCCCCCGTGGACGCGAAGTGACCGACCTCGCATACAAACATCTGGGAAAGGCTCGTTTCCCCCAGCAAGGATCTTTGTTTTAACAAATCTGTACGGCGGGCTATGCGAAATAAACAATACATAACAGCGTTGAGAAGGGTTTTATAATCCATATCTTTAAGCAAAAAAAACAGTTTATATTATGAAACGGCAAATTTTATTTTCACTTATTCTATTCGCTTTTATTTCATGTAGCAGTAATAAAAACAAAAAACCGTTGATGAGCGGTAATCCCGTTTTCGAGGGCTGGTATGCCGACCCCGAAGGAATCATTTATGATGATACATACTGGATATTCCCCACGTGGAGCGATGTATATGAAAAACAGGTTTTTTTCGACTGTTTTTCTTCAAAAGACCTTATTACATGGACCAAACACAGTCGTATTCTGGACACAACAGAAGTGAAATGGGCAAAACGCGCGATGTGGGCGCCTTCGGTCATACGCAAGGAGGGTAAATTTTATCTGTTTTTCGGAGCGAA
>JAITBC010000175.1 GCA_031283785.1 Tannerella sp.
AACGGATATGATTTCAATCTGCCTTGAATCGGCTATATACATTGCCGGAATCATCCTGATTTCGTTATTGGCATTTATTACGACGCTTGCCGTATTCCGTCGCCGGACGCTGAATGCGAGCGTACATCAAAGGAACAGAAAACTGTTTCGTAAAGTTTCCATCATCGTTCAGTTGGTAATCAGTATCGGATTCATGTTCTGTACGACAATAATTCTGAAACAGACGTATCATGTAAGCACCTTCGATTTGGGATTAACTCTCGACAATAGAGGAGCGGTCTATTTATGGTCTAGCTCTGACTCTGACATGGATTTATTTGTTAATAAAATACAGCAAATACCCGAAATAACGGAAGCATTTGTAGATTTTGCTTTTATGTCGGAGGAGTTCAATGATTATGGGTCAAACTGTAGTATTTCCGAATGGGATGAAAAGCTGGAAAATGTCAATCCGGTACAGGCGCAACAGATATCCGCCTCGGAACGGCTTCTCGCATATCACGAAGTCAGGCTGATTGAAGGAGAAATGTTGAGCGACTCGGATGACAGAAATACCGTTATGATAAACGAATCAATGGCAAAAGTCCTGGGCTGGAACAAATCCGCCGGCAAATCGTTCACCGTAGATTCCATAAAATATAGAGTAAAAGGCGTAATACGGAACATACAGAATGTCTCACCTGCATCCCGGGTCGGAGCATACATTTACAGTAAGCGTCCGACAGATGAAATATTCAGTATCAATTCAATAGTATTCAAATACCACAAAGGTGCATGGAAAACATGCAGAAAAAAAATCGTAGAGATTGCCAAAGCGGAATTTCCGACGAAATCAGTAGATATTTACAATTCGCAGGAAGAATACGATAAATTTATGAAATCGGAAAACACTTTGCTCAGTATTCTTACCGTGATTTCGGCAATCTGTGTAACTGTATGCGTCTTCGGCTTCGTTTCGATGATATCTCTCTCCTGCGAGGAACGCCGGAAAGAAATCGCCATACGCAAAATCAACGGCGCAACAGTCAAAGATATACTGGACATATTCTTTAAGGAACATCTGACCCTGCTGGTCATTGGCGCGCTGACTGCTTTTCCTGTCGGACATATCATCATGCAGCGCTGGCTCGAAGGATATGTTATCCGAACGGAAATAAATGCATGGGTACATACGGCTATTTTATTTATTATGATTGCAATCATTGTCCTGTGTGTTGGCGGACGGGTGTATAAAGCCAGCAATGAAAATCCGGTCAATGCAATTAACAGGTAAGAAAATGAGAAAAAAACAGTTTGATAACTGTCGTCCTGTTATTTACCTCGTGCGCAAAGACGAACTTCTGTCGGGACAGAACGGTAAGCAGTCCGGAAGTAAACAATTCATAAATCCGTATCGCAAAAAAATATATAACAATGAAAAAAAAACTTATTTATTTAATAGCAGCAGCAATATTATTGACAGGCTGCAATTCTTACTCTCCGGAAATTGAAGAGGTTTTGAAACAGTCGGGAAAAAACCGCAGCCAGCTGGAAAAAGTGTTGAAACACTACAGCCGCAACCCTGCCGACAGTCTGAAACTTCGTGCAGCCGAGTTTTTAATAATCAACATGCCTGACAAGTATTCCATAGAATACAGTGTCCCGTTTGAGAATTTGATGGCATATTATATACGGATGAACGGAGTGGAAAGTCAGCGGGATGTTGACATGGCTTACGGTTCGCTGGAGCCTGTGATAAAGTACGACGTGAAATACATTACAGCCGGTTACCTGATTGAAAATATCGAGCTGGCATTCAGAGTATGGGAAGAACAGCCATGGGGCAGAGATGTACCGTTCGACATCTTCTGTGAAGAAATTTTGCCGTACAGGATAGCAAACGAACCTTTGGAAAACTGGCGTGCAAAAGTTCTGGCAATTTATGCCAAACTGAACAGTTCGTTGAAAGCGCAACCGGGGATAACTTCTGTGGAAGCCTGCGCCCGGGTTAATTCGCAGCTTCCGCGTCTATCTCTGTCAACAGATGTGCCGGATATGAACTATTCCATGATTATGACTGCAACACGCGGAATGTGCAATGAAATGGCGATACTTGCAATTTTCACCATGCGTGCACTTGGTATCCCCGTAACTAAAGATTATATTCTGAAATGGCCCGGCAAAGATGTTGGACATTCGTGGAATTCGGTGTACGACGGTCATGGTAACCACACTGCATTTATGGGTACGGAATCGAATCCCGGAGAGGCAGATATTGGTCATATTTTGCCTAAAAGTAAGATTTACAGACAGACCTTTGCAAAACAGAAGCATATCAACGCCGACGACAGTGATATTCTCCTGCATTACACGATCGATATATGAAAGATGTTACACAGGAATACTTTCCGCCTGATATTCTTTTTCGCAACGGTGGAGGATGTAAAGTTGAAATCTCCGCCAAATACCGGACTTCCAGAAACACGGGCTATGCCTGGCTTGCCTCTAAAGGGACAGATGGATGGCACGTTATAGGCTGGGGAGAAACCGATACTGAAACCATTAATTTCGGCATAGCAGGCAGAAATGTCACATATCTGCCGCTATATTACGAAAATGGTGTACAAACACCGG
>JAITBC010000210.1 GCA_031283785.1 Tannerella sp.
TGATCTCGCATATCAGAACAATTACCGGCAGGAATATTCCGAGCCTGTTTCGCACGGTTATATGCCGATTCCTCCCGGCACATTGGAACGCCGGTTTAATAAAGATACCTATACGGCAAATGCCACGGTAAAATTTACGCTTGCTTCCGAACATAACATATACGCAGGTTTTAATTTTGAACGGCAAAACAATCGACGTGGCGGCTGGGGCTTTATTATTCCGGATTTCATAACAAGCTCTTCAGGCGCGTTCGTTTATGATAGATGGTATCTGTCCGATAAGCTGATAATCAGTGGTGGCGCCCGCCTCGACAGAATACAAATGGAGGTCGATATGTATAAGGATTGGTATAAGACGCCTGATGAAAACGGGAATCTTGTTTACAGGGAGCGCTCGGCGGCTCTACAGCGGACGTTCCGGTGTTTGACATGGTCGCTTGGCGTGAATTATAATCCGGGAGACTGGATTTTCAAGGCGAACATAGGTAAAAGTTTTCGCGCTCCCATACCCAAGGAACTCGCTTCGGACGGCGTGAACTATCATATCTTCCGTTACGAAAAAGGCAATGCCGGACTGTCTCCCGAAGAGTCGTATCAGCTGGATGCAGGCATCAATTGGAGTAGCGAAACGCTTGACATTCGGATAGAACCGTATTTGAATTATTTCCCGAATTTTATTTATTTGAATCCGACTGCCGATTACAACGAAGGGTTGCAGATGTATTATTACATGCAGAGCAAAGTTTTTCGGTGGGGATTTGAATTTGATATCAATTATAAAATCGCCGAGTGTGCAGAAGTGAGTTTGATGGGCGATTACCTCTATGCGCGGCAACTTTCGGGCGATAAAAAGGGTTATACGCTACCGTTTTCGCCGCCTGCCGGTGCGGCCGTTGAAATAAAATATTTGCCGCAAGTCCGCCGGGCTGGTAAAGATGGTTATATCTCGTTTGTTTTCAGGGCAGTAGCTGCTCAGAATGAAATTGTTCCTCCCGAGAATACAACACCGGGATATCGGTTGCTTAATGCGGCATGGGGACGGTCGTTTACAGTCGGAGAAACCGGCCTGAACGTCGGTTTCCAGGCAAATAACCTGTTTAACAGGCGGTATTATGATCATACGGGTTTTTACCGCCTGATAGATGTCCCCGAAGCAGGACGCAATTTTTCGATGATGATAGGGTTTAAATTTTGATGACGTTCCTGAAAATTCCTTTTCTCGAAAAATATTCTATCTGCGGGATTTGTGAGTTTTGGATGAATGGATTTGTGTTGATTTATTAACGATTTGATAACATAATGATAAGAAAATGAATGATAAAAAACGAAAAATGAAGGAAGTATGTTCCCTGATCGCTGTTTTACCGGCGCTTCTTTTGGGAGGATGCGGTAGCGACGAGGAGGCGAAGGATATGCAGAAACCGGTGATTGAAATGAATGGCGGCGGGTATTTTCCACAAAACTGTACGACGCTGAAACGCGGCGACAGGTTTATGCTTAAGGCAAAGTTCTCGGATAATGTGGAATTGGGTAATTATAATATTGAAATCCATAATAATTTCGACCACCATTCACACAGTACCGGCGGTGAAGAATGTGAAACGGATGAAAAAAAGACGCCTGTCAATGCATGGGTTTTCAACAGGGATTATTCCATACCTGCAGGTCTGAAAGAATTTGAAGCGGGCAATGAGATAACTGTTCCCGTCGATGTCGATACGGGCGACTATCATTTTATGGTACGCCTGACCGACAAGGCGGGATGGCAACAACTGATGGCTGTCAGCGTAAAAATCGGCGAACAGGAACAAATAAAAATAGAATAGGATAAGGTAGAACTTTCCGGTTGTTTATTACATTAATATTATATGGACAAGAAAAAAAGAAACACAAAAGCAAAAAGAGAGGTGATGAGCGTCTTCGAGGAATCGAAGTCTGCCCTGTGCCACGAGGATATTGAGAAACGTTTATCCGGGCAATTGGATCGTGTAACGATTTATCGTATTCTTCAGGGATTTTACGAAGACGGGAAGATACATAAAATCGTCGGCGACAATAGCAAAACTTATTATGCATTATGTCATGATTGTGATCACGAACATCACCGTGACAATCATCCGCATTTCCGTTGTATAAAGTGCAATATGGTTACATGTATTGAAAATGCGCTATTATCCCCGGAAGTGCCGGAGGAATACAGCGTTTCATCCGTTTCTACGTTTATTTCGGGACTTTGCCCCAAGTGCAGGCAGGATTCGTTTTTTTATTAGGCAAAAAAAAACAGAAGGCGATTGGCCTTCTGTTTTCCTGTTCGCTGGATTTTTAGTATCTCCCTCCGAATCCTCCGTTGTTTTTTCCGAATCCTCCGCTATTTCTTCTGAATCCGTTGTTGTTGCCGCGACCGCGATTTCCCCCGGACGACGGATGTTCTGTTCTTGGACGCGCGATGCTTACCGATATAACTTTGTTGTCATATTCAGCGCCGTTTAATTCATCAATAGCCTTCTGGCCATCTGTGTCATTGGGCATTTCTACAAAGCCAAACCCCCTTGAGCGTCCGGTTTCCCTGTCATTAATAACTCTTGCTGAAGAAACCTCTCCATACTCTGCAAATAACTCGTTTAAGTCGGCATCATTTATGCTGTAGCTTAAACCTGAAATGTAAATGTTCATTAAAATTTTAGTTAAAAAAATAATTAATACTTTTGATTGAGTAGGAAATTTAAAAGGAGAGACTACTTAAAATACATATAAAAAGAAGAACTTTACTATAAAATCCATTCTCAAATCGGACAAAGGTAATCATTTAATCTATATAAGACAGCGCTTTTAAGTTTATTTCTGTTTTTTTAACATAAATGCCTGAACAAACCGATTAAAGAGACTTTTTAAAAGGCATATTATTTTTTAATCTCTTGATATTTAACATTTCATTTTATAAATTTTCCATCATGGGCGCTTTTGTCCTGTGTATAAATGTCTACGGGCTATCGTCCGGGAATCATTTATGACACTGTTTTTGCAGCCATTCGTTACCGGCGGCCGTTTGTTCGGGATAAGTCCAATGACCGGTATTCAGGTATAACTTCAATTCTTTTTGGCCGGGAATGACATTGTATGCTGCCGACATGGATGTTGGCGGGCAAACCGTATCGTTGAACCCCCAGCTATACCATCCCGGAGCCTGTACCCGGCGGGCAAAGTTTACAACATCAAAATAAGGTAACGTTTCCACTTCGTTTGGCTGTGGTTTTACATTCCTGTAGTAGTGAGGCCAGCCTCCGGCACGATTATTCAGGTAACCGGCAAAATCGCACAAGGCGGGATAGTAAGCTGCAAGGAACTTTATGCGCGGGTCTAATCCGGCTGTGACGATTGACAGTGCACCGCCCTGGCTTCCTCCTGTAACGCCGACTGTATTACCGTCAAATTCGGGTAACGAATAAATAAAATCCACTGCGCGGACGCAACCTGTGTATACTCGTTTGTAATAATGGACATCGCGGTTGTTCATGTTTATTCTCGGATAGTCGTTTAATGCTCCGGCACTTAAATTATTGTATACTTCCTGCGGCATTGTTACGGGAATACCGTGTATGCCGATCTCTAATACGATAACGTCGTCATTCCCTATGCCGGAGCCTCCGTATGGACGAATCCCGGCGCCGGGTACGCGCAGTATTGCCGGATATTTGCCGGGAGCTTTCGGCGTGACAAGTATGCCGTATATGCGCGAACTGTAACGATCGTTCTGAAAACTCACTTCATATACATCTTGTGTGGAGGTACATTTTTCGGGAAGTAAAATCTTTTTTGGGCTTAAGGGCGTTTTACGGGCTTCGACGATAACATCCGACCAGAATTTGTCGAAATCATCCGGATTGACTGTTGTGGGTTGTATGTTCTCGATATCATATCCCGCGGTAGCCATTTCTTCATAATTTTTTCCATCGACTTTAGCCGTTACTTTGCAGCGAAGGAATCCGGGCTCTTTCATCGAAGATTTCAGCGTTAGTTTGCCGTCCTTCAAAATCACGCCGTCTTTCTTTTCCGTGGGAAAAACTTCGGGGCCGATTTCATAATCTACGGATACATTTTTCATCAGTATATTGTCTTTATAGACCTGAATGTCGAACGTGACATCCTCTTTCACTTTATACCTCCAGTCGGCATGATTGGGAGTAACGATTACATTTACCGTTTTTTGGGGAGGTTGTGCATGGACATTTGCGATTATTCCCCAAAAGCAGCATAATGAACAAACGAATAAATTTTTTTTTCTCATAAATGCGTGTATTTAAAAATTAAACATGGTTGAAAACAAAACAGCATGTCGTGTCATATTCAAATGACACGACATGCAAAGTTAACATTAAATTTTCAGATTACACACAAACGAATAAAAATATCCGGAAAAATTCAACATCATTCGATATTTCCCTTGATTTTTAGCCGGATACTTGACGGATTCCCGTTAGTGAATACCGTCAGTGATTTGAGAAATTTTCCTTTACGGCCTTTGGGATCGAAAGATACTTTCACGAAGCCCTGTTCCCCGACACCAACAGCTTCTTTTGTCCACTCCGGAGCCGTGCAGCCGCAACTTGCGGTTACTTTGGTTATAACGAGGGGGCTGTCGCCTGTGTTTGTGAGCGTAAATTCACATTCGATTATTCCTCCCGATTCGGATACGGTCTCGAAATCATGTACTACATAGTTGAAAACGACGGTTGTGTCCGTTTTTTCTTCTTTGATAAGACTCTCCTGCGCTTTCATAATATTGGAGAAAGCGCATACGATAACTAAAAAAATAATTCGTTTCATAGTAAATAATATTCTAAAATTTTACGCCGCAAATATCTGCCGTTTATTTCCGATACAAAAGTTTTTCTTTTCAAATGATGCTTAGATAATTGTCAAATTATTTATTCCCGGACGGGAATAAACCGAAGTTTATGTTAAAAAATAGTAGGATTAATGTCAAGGACAATCTCTATAATATTAATAAACAGACATTTATGGTAAATGCGGCAATGTTCCCGGTATTTGCAGGAATTTAAGAATAACTTATCTTTGTTCTCATAAAAATAGCGTGGCACATTTGCATAACATGTTAAATATTGAAATATGATCAAATCCAATAAGTATTTTTGTTTGCCGGTTTTTGTCCTGGCAGGCATGATTATCTTGCTGCTTATGCAATCTTTATTGTTGCATTATGTATACAGGTTGACCCGCCGGCAATTATTGACGGATATGCACGAGGCTTTCAGCCAGGCTTACCGGAAGGAACAGACTTATCGTATACCCGTTGTTGATATTGTAAATCCGGGTCCGGTGACGATAGAAAGCTGTGGAACGGAGGAAGTGCAAATCATACGTAAATGTCCCGAACCTGATACGGTAGTGTATAAAAATCCTTCGGAATGTTCGATCGAAACGTTTATAAACCGTGTATTTGCGGATTTGCGGGAACATATCGAACCGATGAATATATATTGTCTGGCAGATTTGTTTGCCGGTATGCTTCATGACATGAATGTTCCCATATATTTTGTTATAGAAAGATTTGATGTATCTTCCGGGGAGGTGCTGGATTCGTCGCTGCTTCCCGATAAAAAACAACCGAAAATGAATCCGGTGACGACAATTGTTCTGGATATTTCGGGACAGGAGGCTTTGCGTGCGATTTTGCATATGACGCCCGGAGTGATATTAGGGCAGATGACGGATGCTTTAATCTACTTTATTTTTATGATTATCATTGAGATGATTTGCTCTTTCCTTATAATATATCATAAAGATACAAAGCCGGGTGTTACCGGCGGGGAGAATGAAACGACGCAGTCGATGCCTGTCAGAGAAGATAAAACGGACAATATGAATCATACTTTTGTGTTAGGCAGGTATCTGTTTGTCCCGGCTAAAAACGAATTACAGGGCTTCGGAGAGATCATCCTGTTGAATAAAAAAGAAAATGCTATTTTATATTCGTTATGCACGCAATGTGGCAATGTCATGACACGAAACGCTCTTTTGAGAGAAAACTGGGGCGACAGCGGATTCATTTATTCCCGCAGTCTGGATACGTATATTACCACATTGCGTAAATATTTAAAGAAAGATGCTTCCGTACAGATCGTTGCGATTAAGGGGGTGGGCTATAAACTTGTGACGCATGGCGACGTGCAGTATGTCGATAAGTCGAAAAAATATGATTAAACGGAAATATGGATGAACAGGATGAAGTACGGGGACAAAAAGAGAAAAGAGCCGAACAATCACTGCTCTGCCCTTTCCTGCCTTAAAAACCTAAAATATGAAAAAACCTAACCTAAATGTGTTATTATAGACTGAAAGTATTTACTAAGGTTTAATGCATAACCAGTTAAATAATGTTTATCTTTAGAACGGAATTAAAATGATATGGAGCAAAAATATTTAAAACTGAAAATCGGTACGCCGGGTGGTGAGAAAATAGTATTGCTTCACGCCTGTTGTGCTCCCTGTTCGACGGCGATTGTAGAGTGCCTGTTGGAACATGATATTCGTCCGACGTTGTTTTATTATAATCCTAATATTTTCCCGGACCGGGAATATAAAAAACGTAAGATGGAATGTCTGCGGCATACACAAATGTTAGGCCTTGACTTCGTCGATGCCGATTATGACCATGAAAAATGGCTCGGTGAAGTGAAGGGGCTGGAGGATGAACCGGAACGTGGAGCGCGTTGTCTGGAATGTTTTAAAGTGCGCCTTACCGCTACGGCTTTGTATGCAAATGAGCATGGTTTCCGCGTATTTGCAACGACATTAGCCGCTTCGCGCTGGAAAAACCTGGAACAGATATCCGAAGCAGGACTGTATGCCGCCGCTTTTTTTCCGGGGCTTACCTTCTGGGCGCAAAATTGGCGAAAGGGAGGACTGAGCGAACGCCGCAACGAACTGGTGCGTTTATATGACTTTTATAATCAGCAATATTGCGGATGTGAGTATAGTATGGATAAGAGGGCGGGGTTGGTGAATAATGAAAAGTGACTGTCAACACTTATGGCAGGACATGATATAAGGCAAAATTCAAAAAGAATACTTCAACCGGACAAATCCGGCAAAGATGTTCCCCATGTTGGCATATTCGCTGTTTTCTTTCCCCAATAATATTTGTGCTACGGTCGATAATTCGAGGTTGTCCGCCGGCGAAACGGAGACGGTAGGCCCAAGGTAGGCGCTCCGGTCGGCGGGATTGAATATGACGGCAAGGCCGCCGTTTACAATCGGGCTAAACGGGTAGGAGAGGTTGCCGAACAGCTCAAACATACCGGTGGAAAGCCGTTTAGCGCTCATGTTGCCGGACGGGTCGAGGAGCGATATCCCGCCTTCGCGTTTGGTTGTGCCGAGCGAAGTGAACAGGAAAGCTCCATGAAGATAGAGCGAATTTGTAAACGTATAATCGAGTTCAGACGTAGCGCTGACGGCTGTTTTATTGTCGTCCGCCGGCTTTAGTACAGGGACGAACACGGCCGCTTCGCCGCGGAACGAGATCTGCCCGATGCTGCCCGACCAGCCGAAGCCGGCTACTGCGTCGTCCCGGCATTTCCCGGCGATCACCTGCCAGTCATAAATGCCGGAATTGAATAAATATCGGGCGGCAACAGTGTGATTATAAAGGCTGTCGTTGGGATGTCTGTCTATTTTATATACTGCATCCAAACTTGAAGTGGGCGACCGATACCAGGTGAGGGACAGGGCGTCGCTGCCGGGGCGTTCTTCGTAATCGAAATCGATGTAGGAAAAAGCATTGAAAATATCATTGGGATTCCAAACCAGCCCGATGCCCCAGTTTACACGTTGCCGTCCCGCTTTAATCTGAATATTTTTGCAGGAGTAGTCGATGTAGAACCTGTCAATGGAGGTATTGAATATGCAACTGTTAGTCCTGATGAGATTATACGAAAAGCCGGCAACCCCGTCATCCTGTTCCAGCACGTCGCTGTATTGCGGGATTTGCGCAATCAGGCGGCCGGCAAAAAGACGGTTACGCACGCCTGCATTTACCGACAGCGAATGATGCGGCGTTTTAACGGCATCCCATGCAAAATTGAGGCGGTTATGTACCAGGTTATACCACGAGAAACGCATATCCTCGCCGTCCGGCAGCGTTACCGGCTTTTGAAAAACGTACACGCCGGGCATTTCCTTGACATAACCGGAAAATACCTGTGCCGCAAGCGGCCGGCAATACAGGGCAAACAAAGTGGCGAGCAGGGCAAAAATACGCCATTGCGCGGGCGTTCCAAAGTATGTGTGATGTCGTTTCATTTTCTTATTGTTCGTCGTGTTATTCTAAATGAGATCCCTTCTATGCACGAAAACCACACGCTAATACCTGCGCTCGTCCACGATTCGCCCGTCTTCGAGGACTATTATGCGGCGGGCTTTGTTTACTACGCGCTGGTCGTGCGTGGAAAAAATGAAAGTGACGTTTTCCTTTTGATTAAGTTCGAGCATCATTTCGAGAAGCTTTTCGGTCGCTTTGGAATCGAGGTTGGCGGTGGGTTCATCGGCAATAATGAACCGCGGCCGCGACGCCATGGCGCGGGCGACGGCTACGCGCTGCTGCTGTCCGCCGGAAAGCTGTGCCGGGCGGCTTTCAATCCGGTCGCCCAGCCCTACGCCGGTGAGTATTTCCACCGTGCGTTCCCGGATTTTATCTTTGGGTTGCTTTTGCAGTTCCATGATGAAAGACACGTTTTCGCCTGCCGTTAATACGGGAATAAGGTTGTAGCTCTGGAAAATGAATCCGATATTGTGCAAACGGAAATCGACAAGTTCCCGGCCTTTCAGTTTGGTAATATCACGGTTGTCGATAAAGATTGCGCCGGAAGTCGGCATGTCTAATCCGCCAATCATATTAAGCAGCGTGGTTTTGCCCGAGCCGGACGGACCCACAATAGCGGTAAATTCGCCCTGCTCAATATCGAGGCTGACATTATCCACAGCTTTCACTTCGGTTGCCGTGTCCCTGTAAATTCTTACCAGATCTTTAACTTTGATTATTTCGTTCATAGTCTATGGTTTTTTTATTCTGATTTTATTGCTTCGATGGTGTTGATTTTTATCGCTTTACCGGCGGGATAAACAGCGGATAAAATTCCGGCAAGGACGACGAGGACGATGATTTGAGCAAGCATCTTGACATTAACCACGGGAAAAACGACAGACGAGAAACCATAATCTTCAAAGGTGTCGCCCATCATAAAATGGAGGTCAATGCCGTAATGAATGGACGGCAGGAGCGCTATCGCCGCCAAAATAATACCGGCAAAGCTGCCTGCAAGCGTCAGCAGAACAGTTTCGGTCATTACCATGCGGAAAATTTTCCCGCTGTTCATCCCAATAGCCGACAGCATGCCCAATTCGCGGGTACGTTCCAGTATCGCCATCAGCATGGTATTGACTATACCGAAAGCCAGCGCAAGCAGGAAAATCATCAACACGACAATGACCATAATATCCGTCATCGCCAAACTCATCGCCAGCATCGGATTCAGCTGTTGCCAGTCTTCCACCGTATATTCGGGGAAAAGATTTTTTATTTCCGGGAATATTTCCCCGGAAACGGCCAAAGGGTCGTCGGCCGGTTCATTTACCATAACGGCGACTTGATGCACGGCGCCGTCCGGCAACCCGGAGGCCGGGAAAATGTCGGCATACCGGACATATACATTCCCCTCGTCAACCGCCGTATTACTGGTATGGTAAATGCCGCTGATGCGGAAAGCCATCGACTGCATTTCGCCGGAAACGTCCTGAAACGAAAAGATGACTTTCGACCGTGGTTTTACTTTTAATTTTTTGGCTGTTTTTTCACTTATCACGATAGGATTTTTCATGTCATCAGGCAAGAACGCTCCCAACGAATCGGGAATGGTTTTCCAGACAGACGACACGCCTTTTTCATCTTCCACCTCTATTCCGTTAGCCGTCAGCCCCACTGCATTATGCGCCGAAGCCAGCATCCCCGTAATGTTCAATCGCGAAGATACGGAAAAACGATAATGTTCATTGCCCTGCCGGTTCGCGAGAAAACGGTGCAGTCGGTCATGCACATCGTCTTTTGAAATATACGCATCCAAATCATGATTCCGGGTAAAGTCGGGATGATGAATTTGCACGTGCGACGTATAGGTTTCTATATCCTCCTTCACCGTGCCGACCATCCAGCCGGTTATAAAAGCCGACAGGTAAGTTCCGCAAAACAGCCCCAGTGCAATCGCCCCGAGGACGACGCCGCTCCGTACCTTATTCCTCCAAATATTCCTCCAACATATTTTTAACATAACGTGCATTTATTAACGTTTAACATATCTTTACCGGGCGGGAAGCCTGTGCTAAGCCCCGCATTTAAGTTCCCGGATTTTCTTTATCGGATATATCATTGTCAAGGCTGATAGCGCCGTAACGATGAGGGTTTGTTTTACAAAAATCACCGGTTCCACCGAGAAAGGAATCACCGGCTCCATGCCCATATCATAGAACATGACGGCCATTTCACCGGTTATCCGGACAGGATTTGTATGGAAATAAAATGCCGCCGGATACGCCAGCATCACTCCAAGTGCAATGCCTATCAAGGAAGTCAGGACAAGTTCGAGCGAAACGACTTTGGACAGTTTGCCGCGCTGCATGCCGATGGAAATCATCGTCCGGAACTCCCTTTTCCGTTCATTGGTCAGCATAATTACCGTACCCAACATGCCGAAGCCCACAATAATATAAAGTATCCACAGCACTATTTTGGAAAATGCCTTGTCGGAAGCCGCCGTTTGCAACAGCCGCTGCATGGTGAAATGCCACGGCATTACTTCATAATCGCCTGCCGGCAGCGTCTGATTATTCTTCCATTTGAAATGATCTTTTGGTTGTCCGCCGATAATGTGCGCTATTTCCAGCATGGACTGTTCAATATTCTTATCCTCTTTGAGCAATATCAACACGCCGCTGTAACCGTTGGGCATGTTGATAAAGTCCTGTGCGGCTGCCAGCGGCATATAGCAAAGATTATTGTTCATTTCGGTGATCGAAAACCGGAGGATTCCTTTTACGGGAAACAGGCCTGCGGCGTTTGTGCCGAAATGTCCTTGCCCTGTCAAGGCAATGGTGTCGCCCGTCGTTGCTTGCAGGTATTCGGCCAGTCCTTCGGCAAGGAGTACGCCGTCGTCCGTTTCGGAAAGATATGCGCCGTCGATGAGGTGCGACGCCAGTTTTGATTTGCGGTTTTCCTGCAAGGGCGATACGCCCGTAACGGCCGCCCCTTTGGTTGCCGTGCCAAGCGAAGCCAGGGCGAACGTTTCCACGCGCGGCGACACATTTTCGACGTTGTCCACCATCCGCAATGCGTCTATGGTTACGCCGTCCATCGCCATAAAATTGTCCATCACCTTGTCGTCCCAGTAGCCTTTTCCATGGATTTCGATATGGCCGCCTTGCACCGTCAGCGTGTTCGCAATCATTTGCTCCCACATCCCTTCCATATAACTGTACATGACGGAAGAGAAAAACACGGCAAAGAACACGGAGGATATGGTGATAACGGAACGCCGCCGGTTTCGCCAAATATTTCGCCACGATAGTCGTATCATACGTCCCTGTTATTTTAGTTTTTTCATGTTCTGTTGGCTGAAAAAACCCGGTTCTATCGCAATATTGAACCGGATATCCTTTATGGTTATCACCGTTTTGTTTTGTGGATTCTCGGCGGGAACGATTTCCATGACGGAAGGCAGGCGGCGGCCGTCAAAGGTTTTAATGTCGGAAGAAGTATGCGTTTTTACCGGTTCATCTTCTTCGTCGAAGTACTGCACTTTCATCTCGAAACTGTTTTCAATGGAAATCCAGATAAGCACTTTTCCCCATACCACATCGGCGCCGGCAAGCGGCGTGAGTTCGATTTTGTAACATGCAAGTCCGCTAACGGTTTCTTCACCAATCAGTTTATGGGTGAAATCCCTTACCAGCGACGACTCTTTCAGTACATCATCGTTAGAGAAATCACTGCCCATCCACCCCTGCGACATCATGGAAGGCGGCATTTTTATCAGCCGCTGGATCGTTGGATTCCAGTTCCACATATTATTGCCCATTTTCATGAACGACTGTCCCTTTTCATTTGCGGGCGCGGTAATCAGCGTCATGGAATTGCCGTCGGTTTCCGCCCATGACTTGAACTCAACAGTGCGCGTATATTTGGGGCGCACGATTTGCATACTCATCTCGCTATACGAAGTATTCTCGCCTTTAAGCAGGTTTTCGGCTTTCCTCACAATTTCCCCGGCGTCCTGTGCCGGCGACACGCCCGGCAACAGCGTTGCAAAAATGATTGCCAATTTTTTCATATCTCATTATTTTTCGTTATTCCGTTAAACAAAATCCGCTTCAAATGCACCTTATATTCGTCCAGAAACCCGTTGGTATGTACGTTTTCCGTATAGGTAACGACCATGCTTAACCCTTTCAGAAAGACCAGCACGGTGAAGTATCCGACGGCAGGCGACGGGAATGGCAACCTGCTGCCGAAATAATTGCAAATCATTGCCTGCAACCGGGCGGCCTTTTCCAAATGGAATTTTTTCATCAGAAATTCTACCACTTCCGGCTGAAACGAACATTGATAATAGAGCTTCATCTGGTCGCGGTTGTTCTTAAGCAGTTCGAACAGCGCATCTACAAAATTTTCCGCTTCCTCATCGCTTACTTCCCCGTCGTGGTTAGGGTCTATTAAGTTTTTGAACGTCTCAATCAGCTCGTCCCAGATTGTTTGGAGCAGTGCTTCTTTACTTTCATAATAATTGTACAGCAATCCTTTCGCGATATTTGCATCCTCGGCTATCTCGCTGATAGAAGTAGAGGCATATCCTTTGGCGGCAAATAACCGCAGGGCTGTTTGCTTAATCAATTCCCGCTTTTCGCGGCGAATTTGTTCATTTTGTTCTTTTGTTCGCGGCATCGTTTGATAAATAATTTAATGTATATACCCGTTTCAATTATTTATATTGACTGAACGGTCGGGCAAAGATAAAGACATATTTTTGAATGGCAAAATATTTTTTGATTATTTTATTCAGCTTTCGCAAAAATCTTTTGGCCGTCGCTTGCAAGAAAGTTTAAAGACACAGCATTTATGCAGTAAATCACCCGGACTGCTTCACCTGCGGCATGATACCTGTAATACTTATTAGACGCTCAACGATAACGGCATGAGAATAAAAAAAAATACAACGGGAAGCAATTACGAATCAATTCTCCCGTTAATAATATAAACAGGCAGGAATAATCGGGAATAATGCAATGGGCAGGAATGATCGGGTAGGTCTTTTAGGGCATGCCGGAATGTTGGAGGATTTTTTTGGAATATTTATGTGATTGCAATACGCTGATAGTGATCGTATTACTAAAAACAGGCGAAAAAGTTATTGTCAATTGAAAAAAAAACCGTACCTTTGCACGGTTTTTTCTTGGAACTTGTATTGGCTTTGGAAAAGTTGAAAACATATCGGATAGATTTGAAAAATCTCTCACGGGCGACGGAATATCGGTTTGATTATGTGCTTGGAGACGATTTTTTTGAATGTGTGGACGGACCTGAAGTCAGGCAAGGAAATGTAAAGGTCTCGTTATCCATCGTGTATGCGTCGTCGGCGTTTGAGTTGGATTTTCATATTGACGGCGTCATAACGACGACTTGCGACCGCTGTCTGGAAGATATGGAAATTCCTGTGGAGACGGATAACCGGTTGATTGTTACGTTTGGAGAAACGTATGAAGAAATTAGCGATGAGCACATCGTTATTTCGGAAGAAGAAGGATTTATCAACGTTGCGTGGCTTATGTACGAGTTCATTGCGCTGGCTATACCTGTTAAACATGTTCATGATCCGGGTGGATGCGATGAAATGATGACACTGAAATTAAATGAGTTATGTGTAGACGAAGTGATTGACGACGAAAATTTATTTCAAGACGTAGATAATCCGGGTGAAATCAGGGGCGACGATGACGACAGCCTCGAGTCGGGTTCCGGCAGGGATCGCAGGCCGGTAGACCCACGTTGGGATGCCCTTCGTCATTTGATTGGAGATAATTAATTTAAAATAAAAACATTATGGCACATCCTAAAAGAAGACAGGGAAATACTAGAACAGCCAAGCGCAGGACGCACGATAAGGCAGTTCTTCCGACATTGGCCGTATGCCCGAACTGTGGCGCATGGCACGTTTATCACACTGTATGCAGTGAATGCGGTTATTACAGAGGTAAGTTGGCAATCGAAAAAGAGGCTTCCGTTTAAACAGGCTTTTTGAGTAGTTTTGTAAGAAAATAATAGCCCTAAAATTTTTCTGTTTTAGGGCTATTTTTAAATAGAGAAAAGATAGAATAGTTATGATAAATGCATATATTACAGGGGTAGGAGGCTATGTTCCCGAAGATAAGATAACAAATGAGGATCTTTCAAAGATAGTGGACACCGACGATGAATGGATCATGTCGCGCGTAGGCATAAAGGAACGTCGTGTGCTCAAAGGAGGGAAAGCAATGTCATATATGGGTATACAGGCTGTAAATGATTTGATAAGGAAGACCGGAATTGAACCCGAATCCGTTGACGGTATTATCTGCGCTACATCGACTGCCGATTATCATTTTCCGCCTGTTGCCTCTATTATATCGTACGGGAGCGGTTGCAGTAAGGCGTTTGCATTTGATTTGCAGGCAGCCTGTTCCGGATTTATATATCTGCTCGAAACAGCGGCAAATTATGTGCGTTCGGGCCGTTACAAGCGTATCATTGCCGTTGCAGGCGATATGATGACGGCGATTACAAATTATACCGACCGTGCGACATGTCCTTTGTTCGGCGACGGTTGTGGCGCCGTGCTGATTGAACCGACAAACGAATCGATCGGGATTATGGATTCCATACTGCGTACCGATGGTAGCGGTTTGCCTCATCTACTTATGAAAGCAGGAGGGTCGGCACGGATACCGTCGTATGAGACGGTCGATAATCATGAACATACGGTTTATCAGGAAGGGAAAGTCGTTTTTAAACGTGCAGTGTCGGAGATGGCAGATGTGGCTGCGCAAATTGTCGAACGTAACGGGCTGAAAAAAGATAATATCGACTGGATTGTTCCTCATCAGGCAAACTTGCGTATTATAGATGCCGCGGCGCGTCGTCTGGAAGTGCCGATCGACAAGGTTATGATCAATATACAACGCTACGGGAATACAAGTTCGGCAAGTATCCCGCTTTGTTTGTGGGAATGGGAATCGAAATTGAAAAAAGGCGATAATCTTGTCCTTGCGGCTTTCGGGTCAGGCTTCACATGGGGAGCAACATATCTTAAATGGGGCTATGACGGAAGCGATACATAGGTCGGGATTTGTCAATATCGTGGGAAATCCCAATGTGGGGAAATCTACATTGATGAACCGCCTTGTGGGAGAACGGATCTCTATTATCACATCTAAAGCGCAAACTACGCGGCACCGTATTATGGGTATCGTCAATACCGATTCGATGCAGATCGTTTATTCCGATACGCCGGGTGTGTTATATCCGAATTATAAATTGCAAAAATCCATGCTCGCCTTCTCGGAATCGGCATTGGACGATGCGGATGTGTTACTCTACGTCACCGATGTCGTAGAGAAAACCGAGAAGAACGAGGCTTTTCTCCGCCGCATACAAAAAGCCGGATGTCCGGTTCTATTGTTGATAAACAAGATAGACCTTTCGAATCAGAAAGAACTTGAGACGTTAGTGGGGAAATGGCGCGGATTGTTGCCTGAAGCCGGAATATACCCGATATCGGCACAAACCGGTTTCAATGTGGATATGGTGCGCAAACGTGTTGAAGAGTTTATTCCGCCTTCGCCTCCGTATTTCGGGAAAGATGTCCTGACGGACCGTCCTGCACGATTCTTTGTGACGGAGATCATTCGCGAGAAGATACTTCTTTATTATCAAAAAGAAATCCCGTATTCCGTTGAAGTTGCAGTAGAACAGTTCGTGGAAGCGGAAAATAATATTCATATAAAATCGGTTATTATCGTCGAACGCGAATCGCAGAAAGGTATCGTCATCGGCCGTCGCGGACAGGCTTTAAAAAAAGTCGGGATGACGGCGCGTAAGGATCTGGAGAAATTCTTTGACAGGAAAATCTTTCTTGAGATGTATGTAAAAGTGGAATCCGACTGGCGTAACCGCGATAACATGTTACGTATGTTCGGGTATCGGGTAGACTGAATGACTGAATAAATAAAAAAGGAAATAACGATGAAAAATGTAGTAGCAATCGTTGGACGCCCTAACGTGGGTAAATCTACGTTGTTCAACCGTCTGACGCAGTCGCGCCAGGCGATCGTGGACGAAGAGGCCGGTACGACGCGCGACCGGCAGTACGGCAAAGTCGAATGGGTCGGACAGGAGTTTTCACTTGTCGATACGGGCGGGTGGGTCGTCAATTCCGAAGATGTCTTTGAAAGTGAGATAAATAAACAGGTGCAGGTTGCAATCGAAGAGGCTGACGTCATCCTTTTTGTTGTCGATGTGCTGACGGGCATTACCGATCTCGACGACGAAGTAGCCCGGATACTTCGCCGTAGTAATAAACCGGTCGTATTGGTCGTCAATAAAGCCGATAACTACAATCTACATGCCATGTCTGCGGATTTTTACCGTCTTGGACTTGGCGATCCGTATTGCGTTTCGGCCATAAACGGTTCGTATACGGGCGATTTACTGGACTATATTATCCGGGTGTTGCCGGCGAAAGAAAACGATGAAACGGAAGTTGAACTCCCACGTATCGCTATCGTCGGACGTCCAAATGCCGGAAAATCATCTCTTGTAAATGCCTTTATCGGCGAAGAACGCCATATTGTCACGGATATTGCCGGAACTACGCGCGATTCGATATATACGAAATATAATAAATTCGGCCTTGATTTTTATCTTGTCGACACGGCCGGCATACGTAAAAAAAATAAAGTTAGCGAAGACCTTGAATACTATTCGGTTATACGTTCGATACGTGCAATCGAAAATTCGGATGTCTGTGTGCTGATGATGGATGCCACACGCGGAATCGAAAGTCAGGATCTGAATATATTTTCGATTATCCGGAAGAATAAAAAAGGACTTCTTGTCTGTGTAAATAAATGGGACCTGGTCGAAGATAAATCCCCGGAAGCTATAAAAACGTATATTCATGCTATCCGTGAGCGGTTTGCACCTTTCACGGATTTCCCCGTACTGTTTATATCGGCAACGACCAAACAACGTATATTCAAAGTCCTTGAAAAGACAAAAGAAGTCTATGATAATCGCCATAAGCGTATCCCGACGGCTAAACTTAATGAGACGTTGCTTCCCGTCATCGAAAATACGCCGCCTCCCGCTACAAAAGGCAAGTATATCAGGATAAAATACATAACCCAACTACCCGGAGGCAGTGTGCCGTCATTTGTTTTTTTCTGCAACTTGCCGCAATGGGTAAAAGAACCATACCGGCGTTTCCTGGAAAATAAAATACGCGAAAACTGGGATTTCAGCGGTACGCCGATACAAGTATTTATGCGGGAAAAATAGAGACGGGACGGGGCTTGTGCGTTTTTTTCGCTTTACGGCACAGGGATGTATGCGGATACGTTATTCAATCGTCAGGTTGAAGATGGTTGTTAATTTTTCAAGATTAGGATTCTTTTTAATCAGATAATTATATTTTTCCTGCGAGGTATAAATCATTTCTTTCTCATTTTTCTCGACGATAAGGATATCCATTTTGACGTGCGTATTATGCAGTTTGTTGCACAGGTATCCTAAGATTTCCGCGCTATTGTCGGATATTTCATTTTTCTGGCTTGGATTGTAAACCGATATTTCGAACGTAAAATTCTCTTTCAATATCGGTTTGCAGGTTGTCAGTGTGTTTTTCAGATGTATTTTTTCGATTGTCAGGCCTTCGGCATATTCAAGCCAATAATTAAGAAGGACTTCCTGAGAAAAATCGTCTTTAGCATCAAGCGAGTACGTGGTTAACGCCGATTGTGATGTTTTTTCTTTTTCTTCAACCAGGTCCTTTAACGACGTACTGCGAAGCGTGGGGATTTTATATGCACCCGTTTGCTTTGTCGGGATTTCGAGAACCTGTTGTTTTACCGCCCCCGAAGGATATGGCGTTGCAGAGGCAGCCGCATTTGTCGCAGAATTTACGTTTTCAGGAGATGTATAGCTGCTGTAAGGTACGGTAACTCGCTGACCGGAAGCGGGTTGCTCGCCAGTGGAACTGCCGGCTTGCGATATGCCCCGGCTGCCGGCCTGTTGTGGTGGAGCGGCAACAGGTTTAATTGTCATTTTTTTTTTATCGTCCTCTTCCGAAGGATTTGCCGTGAGTTGGCACAGCTGTATCAGTGTCAGTTCCAGTAACAGTCTTTTATTGCGACTGTTCCGGTAATTCAGATCGCACATGTTTGCCAGTTCGATGGCTTTGAAAAGAAGTTTGTCGGGACATTGTTTTGCTGTTTCCTTGTAGCGTTCGCGTATTGACGCCCCCACTTCGAAAAGTATGAGGGTTGCTTCATCTTTACAAACCAGAAGGTCGCGAAAATGAGCTGCCAGCCCTGTAATAACGTTTTGCCCGTCAAATCCTTTTTCAAGAATTTCGTTAAGTATGAGCATGCAGGTGCGGACGTCCTCTTTGAGTACGGCATCTGTAATACGAAAATAATACTCGTAATCAAGGACATTCAGATTGTCAATAACCGTTTTGTAAGTGATGTTACCCCCCGTGAAGCTAACTACCTGATCGAAGATCGACAGTGCGTCGCGCATACCGCCGTCGGCTTTCTGTGCGATGACGTTCAACGCTTCGGGTTCGGCGGTTATATTTTCACACGAGGCTACATATTGCAAATGTTCGACGATATCTTCGAGCGTGATGCGGGTAAAATCATAAGTCTGGCATCGCGACAATATTGTCGGCAGAATTTTTTGCTTCTCTGTTGTCGCAAGGATGAATATGGCATGATGGGGAGGCTCTTCCAGCGTTTTAAGGAAAGCGTTGAACGCCTGCGTACTAAGCATGTGGACTTCGTCGATAATGTAAACTTTGTATTTGCCTAACTGTGGCGGGATACGAACCTGTTCCGTCAGCGACCGGATATCGTCGACCGAATTGTTCGATGCCGCATCAAGTTCATGAATGTTAAGCGAACGTTGTTCGTTGAACGAGCGGCAGGATTCACATTCGTTGCAAGCTTCGCCTTCGGGCTGAAGGTTCAGGCAGTTTATCGTCTTGGCGAAGATACGTGCGCACGAAGTTTTACCCACTCCGCGCGGACCGCAGAACAGATAGGCATGAGCCAGCTTGCCACTCCGAATAGCGTTCTTTAGGGTGGTAGTAAGAGCCTTTTGTCCGACAACGCTTTTGAATGTCGAAGGCCTGTATTTTCGCGCCGATACGATATAGTTGTCCATTTATTTCAAATTATTCGAAACAATTATCTTCAAACTGTCTGCAAATATATAAATTTTTTTCTACTTTTGCATAAACTATTTTTCGATATGTCACGATTGATGAATCTTTATAAAAAATATCTTGCCGGGCTGAATAAATACTGGTTCGTAACGATTTTGTTTTTCGCCTTTACCTTCCTTATAGGCGATAGCAGTTTGTATAACCGCTATCGTTATAATGAGAAAATACGCATGTTAGAAAACGAGATACAGCGTTATAAAAGGGAGATAGAACAGAATAAGAAAAAAATACAGGAACTGCAGACCGATAAAATCGGCCTTGAACGGTTTGCCCGTGAAGAATATCTTATGAAAAAAGAAGACGAAGATATATTTGTCATTGAAGAATGAAGTAAAATACGAAGAATGAATCGGCAGATACGTAATTATATATTTATGTTTTCCGGCGTGTTGGCACTCGCCGGGGCGACGTTATATGCGACACATTGGATACATGCGCCGTATGTGTTTGCCGTCGGTGCGGCCGGCATAACGGTATGTTTTATGACTGCGTCCTATAAAAATCTCGGATTCCGTCGCCGTCGCCTGCATCGTATAAACATGTTGGCGGGTATATCCATGATTGTCGCTTCCGTATTTATGTTCCGCGAAAGAATGGAATGGGTGGTATTCCTGTTTATCGCCGCATTATTGCTTATCTACACGTCATTTGTTAACCCTCGTGAGGACGAATAGCGCGGGTGAATTTGTATTTTTTTTATTCCGTATCACTTAGCGGTGTTCAAAAGACGTTTTAATTCTTCTATTTCTCTGTCTTTCTCTTCGATTGTTTTTGAATATTTTGCTTCCACTTCCGATTCCCCTGTTTCTTTAGCGGAGGCTATTTGACTGAGATTGTGACTTTTCACGTTTTGTTCGTAATCGTAATCGGCCTGTTCTTCCGTTGAGAGGCGGCTGTAATCCGGTATGTCACGCGCTTTGGGCAGGCCTTTGGCGCTGAAACTCTCTTTTATCCGGTCGTGTTTCAAAAAATAAACCCATTCGTCAAGCGTCGTTTTGGCGACGTCATTGAGATTGTTGATTTTTAGAATGTAATATTCCGGGTATAAATCTCCCGCTTCGACTTTCCCGAAAATCCTGTGCTGTTCTTCCGGAAGTTTGAGTATTTCATGGTCGTGCAGGTCTTTAAAATCGGTCATACCCCAATATACATAGTCTTTTCCATGTACGAGGTCGAAATAGACGATGAAAATGGGCATTGTTGCGTAACAGTCGCTTTAAAGCCCGGTCAAATGACACAAGCGGTCGTTCCTTACTTCTCTCCGATGCCATAACGATTCCTCTTTTTGTATTTATCACTGCAAAATTAGCGTTAAATTTTCGGATTGCACACAAACGAATAAAAAAATACCTGATGGAAATACAGAAGTGTGACGGCTTTTATTTCGTCAAGATATCTTCTTCCTTTTACTTACCAGCATCACGCTAAGCAGGATAACGACCAGTCCGGCTATCTGGACAGACGTCACCTGTTCTTTCCCAAGCGTCGTCCCTATGAAAACCGCCACAAGCGGATTCACGTATGCATGTGTACCGACTTCGGTAGCCGGTCTGACTTTCAACAACCATACGTAAGCGGAATAGGCCATTAACGAGCCGAATACAATCAGGCAGGCAAGTGAAAACCATGCGGAAGCCGAAATTTTCGTAAAATCCGTATTACTGCTATCGCCGGTAATGAACGCGCAGATCCAGAACATTGCGCTTGCAAACAGCATCTGCCATGCCGAACCTGCAAAGGCATTGACGTCTTCTGCCGCTGCCGAACGGTATTTCGCGTAAAGCGTACCCAGCGCCCACGATATGCAGCCGAAAACCAGAATCAGAATGCCGTATTCTCCGTGTTCGTTCGTCATGTCCGGACTCAACTGCTCGACATACAGCATTATTACCCCCAGAAAGCCCATCAAGATACCTGCCAAAGTGGCGGTGCTACGGAAATTCTGCTTCCACATCGGCACGTCGAGCGCCATAATCCAGATGGCCGTCGATGAGGCGACGGTGGCGACGAGGCTGCTGCTGAGATACCGTTGTGCCAGCATCACAACCGCCATATCGATGAACAGTAAAACAATACCGCTGACTGCCGATTTTCGTATCAACTCTCCTTTAAATGCCGGTTCGCCGCGGAAGCAGCACCAGCCTAACAATAATATCCCGGCTACACTGAAACGGATGGCGCCGAGCAGAAAAGGAGGGAATCCCTGAAGGGCGACGCCTATTAAATAATAGGTAGCCCCCCAGACAACATAAATCAGGAAATAGGCGAACCATATGCTTGTTTTCCCTGATCCGGTACGTTTACTTTCCGAAAACATGTCGAAATCTTTCAAGTCCTTCCGTAAGGAGTTCCCTTGGACAGGCGATGTTGAACCTGACAAATCCTTCCCCTGCCGCGCCATACATTGTGCCTTCATTCACCCACAGTTTTTCCTTTTCAAGAAGCATTGACGCGATTCGGGCAGAAGATAGTCCGGGTTGTGAACAGTCTACCCAAACCAGATAAGTCGCTTCGAGCGGTAATACGGAGAATTGCGGAAGATATTTTGCAAAATATTCTTTGAGACAGGTGTAATTGTCATACAGATACACCTTTAGCGCTTCGAGCCAGGTCTCACCCCCGTTGTATGCGGCAACCAGCGCTTCGACGGCAAAGGCATTGATTTCGCAGACTTCGTTTATGTTAAGGGCTTTGTCGATCTTTTCCCGTTTCGCTTCGTCGGCGGCAATGATGCCGGCAACCTGAATGCCGGCCAGGTTGAAAGACTTGCCGGGGGAAGTGCAAGTGACCGAACCGTACAGGAAATCTTCGCTTACGGATGCAAACGGGATATGGGTATGCCCCGGATATACAAGGTCGCAATGTATCTCGTCAGACACGACGGTTATCCGGTTGCGCAGGCAAATGTCCCCGATTCGGCTCAGTTCCTCTTTCGACCATACCCTGCCCACAGGATTGTGAGGATTACAAAGCAACAGGAGTTTGGCCTGAGGATCGGAGGCTTTTGATTCCAGGTCTGCAAAGTCGACAGCATACGTTCCGTTCCGGTATATCAAATTGTTTGAAACCGTTTCGCACCTGTCGTTACGGATGGAAGAGAAGAAACAGTTATAGACCGGCGACTGGACGATTACTTTATCGCCCGGACATGTTAATGCCTTGATAACGGCGGATAAAGCGGGCACTACGCCTGTCGTAAAAAGTATCCATTCCTGTTGCATACGGAAGTTATGCCGCCGTTCAAACCACCCTGTGAGGGCTTCAAAACAGGCGGCGGGAATTTTCGTATAACCGAAAATTCCGTGTTGCGACCTTTTCACCAGTGCGTCGATAACAGGCTGGGCGGTACGAAAATCCATATCAGCTACCCACATCGGCAACACATCGCTGTCGTCCGCCGAATCCCACTTGAAGGAATGGCTGTTGCGGCGCGGGATGATTTCGTCAAAACCGGATTCCATCACTCAACGAATTTGTCGTGTCACCATGATTCGACATTCTCCAGGCTGTCGGCAGTTTTCGTCGATAATAATTTCGTCGATGCTGTGAGCGGTGATACTTCCTCCCTGCGGGTTTTTTACGCTTACCACGCGGCTGTTTACTTCGGCTTCCAGCGTACTGTATTCAAAGCACAGGTCGGCAGTTTCGTCCATCCGGCAATTCTCCATTATGAGGTCTGTCGCGTAACACAACGGCTGCGTACCTGATATCATGCAATTCACCAGACGCAGATTTTTCGAGTGCCAGCCAAGATATTCCCCTTCGATGACCGAATCGTAAACCGTCACGTTTTCCGTTTTCCAAAAAGCGTCTTTCGAGTCTAAATGCGCATTGCGTACTACCACGTTCTTCGCATCCTGAAACGAATAATTCCCCTGTAACCTGAAATCGCTTATCTCAATATTTTCGGAATACATGAAAATGTAATCGCCACCTTTCACATCGACATTCTTTAATTCGAGATTACGGCAATTCCAGCAACATTCCGCCGCACTTGTCAGCCGCACGTTTTCGAGATACAGCCCGTCTATTTCCCGGAACATCTTTGGCGCTTCCACAAGAGTGTTTATCATACGGATATTTTTTGAATACCAGATAGCTGCACGGCTGTATACGGTAAACAGACAGTCTTCTATCAAAGTGCGATCATTATGCCAGAACGGGTACTTACTCATAAACGTACATTTGTATGCTTCAATGTCGCGACTCTCTTTCACCGGTGATTCTCCGGGATAAAACCGTACGCCTTCGAGGCGGAGGTCACTGCTCGCGAACAGCGGTCGTTCGCCTTCAAAAAAGGTATCACTGATTCTTTTCTTCATTTGTAAATTATTTATGCAATTTATCGTATAAGTTTCAACCGTTTCCCGTAGGTGAACATGCGCCATATCCATTCGAGAGGGCCGAATTGCAGGTAACGCATCCATATGCAACTGAAGAATATCTGCAACATGAATACGCCGGCTGCAATAAGTTCGACGTAAACCAGGCCCATGGTCGCACCCAGTCCGAATCCGATGCCATAGAAAATGACGGCGCCGCAAACCGATTGCCCCACGTAATTGCTTAGCGCCATTCTGCCAGGCTGTGCAAACAGCCGGAAAATACCCGATTCAGGGCGTTTAAGATACCACAGGCTGATAGCCGACAGGTAAGCCAGACACACCGGCGCCACGCTGAGGGCATACAATACGGCATGGCCGGTTAATCCCAGCGGATGATTGTCGGTGGCGCTCCATGCATATAGCGCGGACAGGGGGATGCCGACGGAAAAGCCGTACAGACTGATCTGTTTCAAGAGCAAACGGTGACGGGCAAGGTTGGCATACATCCGGTTTCGTCCGATATACAAGCCTAATATAAACAATGCCAGCACTTTGAAAATCCTGTTCCCCTCGGCAAATTCCCGTATCCGGATGAATGCGCCGGAAATAAGGAATTTGAAAACATCAGGATAGCTCTCGGCGTTCAACAGCCATGTGCCGAAATTATCGTCCGTGATGCCGTTTTTCCGGTTGAAATACTGTGTCGCCCGTATAGCCGGAGCTGCCGAATCGAAACCGGTCAATTCCTTCAGGGCATCCATGACAATGGGAAAAAGTATCAGTGCGGCGGAAAGGAACAGCAGTTTTTTGTCGGACAAGTTCCTGAACAGCGGCAGCAACATGCCGAGCAGCGCATACAGCAGCAAAATGTCGCCGCTCCAGACAAACATCAGGTGCAGGAATCCAATGATCGCAAGAGCCGCCATCCTGCGGTAAAAAACAGTCAGTCCGTTTTTGTTTTTTTGCAGTGAGCGCGACAGGATAATGGCGAACCCGATGCCGAACAGGATGGAAAACATACTGTAAAATTTCCCGTCTATAAACACGTACTGCAAATATTTTACGATGCCGTCGAGGGTGGCTGTCGGCATCGCTTCGGCGACTTCCCGCTTCTGGAAGGTATATAAAGCAAACTCCGGAAAATTGGCCAGACAGATTCCTGACAGTGCCATTCCCCGTAAGGCGTCTAAAATCCGGTAACGCCCGGTCGCTCCGACAGGGCTGTCTGTATCTAATGAGAATTTACAACACATTCAATTATACGATTTGACAGGGTAAAAGTAGGAATAAGGCCATAAAATCAACCCGTCTTGAGAATAAAAACGAAGAAACAGGCAATGAAAACGAATGGTATTCACCTTCCTGTTTCTGCTGTACCGCCCAGCAATGCAGGACTTGATGCACTGTTCGTTTCGTGGTTCGTGATTAAATCTTTTTTTGAGGTGCTATGAGAAATATCCGGCCCTTCGATAGAGGAAGAAATCTTAGCCTTTCAACCCGCAGTTTTTGTGTAAATGCCGGATAATTTATTTTACATCAGCGCTTTGTTTTTTGATAATTGCCATGTTTCGGATTTTGAGGATATAAATAAACTG